>NZ_JBEXJK010000356.1:0-8592 GCF_040609095.1 Kitasatospora sp. NPDC004799 | reverse complement strand
GCCACCGCCCCGAGGCCGAAGGAGACCCGCAGGTGCTCGGCCAGGTCGGGCAGCCGCTCGGGCAGCGCGGGGAACAGGCTGATCCCGCAGTTGCCGCTGATCTCGGTGGTGACGCCCTGGAGCAGCGGGGCCAGCCGCAGCTCGTCCAGGGCGTCGCCGTCGGAGTGGCCGCCGTCGCAGAGGGGGGCGGCGAGCGCGTCCGAGTGGGTGTGGACGTCGATGAAGCCGGGGGTGACGACCCGTCCGGTGACGTCCAGGGTCTCGGCCGCGGCCACCGCGGTGCCCGGCGGCAGGACGGTGACCCGCCCGGCCGTGACGGCGAGGTCGGCCGGGCGGGCGGGCGCCCCGGTGCCGTCCACCAGGGTGGCGCCGCGCAGCAGCAGGTCGACCGGGGTGGTGATCACGTCCGCTCCCATCAGAGCACCGTCGAGAGGAAGGCCCGGGTGCGGTCGTGCCGCGGGGCGGTGAAGACCTCGGCCGGGCTGCCGGCCTCCACGACGGCGCCCTGGTCCATGAAGACGACCCGGTCGGCGACCTCGCGGGCGAAGCCCATCTCGTGGGTGACGACGATCATCGTCATGCCGCTGCGGGCGAGGTCGCGCATCACCCCGAGCACCTCGCCGACCAGTTCCGGGTCGAGCGCGGAGGTGGGCTCGTCGAAGAGCATCAGGGTGGGCTCCATGGCCAGGGCCCGGGCGATCGCCACCCGCTGCTGCTGGCCGCCGGAGAGCTGGCCCGGGTAGTGGTCGGCGCGGTCGGCCAGGCCGACCCGGGCGAGCAGTTCGCGGGCCTGGCGCCCGGCCTCCTCGCGCGGGCGGCCCTTGACCGCGATCGGGCCCTCCATCACGTTCTGCAGCGCGGTGCGGTGCGGGAAGAGGTGGAAGCGCTGGAAGACCATGCCGATCCGCTCGCGCTGGTGGCGGACGTCGCGCGGCCTGCGCTCGCGCAGCCGGCTGCCGGAGCCGCCGTGCGGCTCGTAGCCGACCAGCTCGCCGTCCACCTCGATCCGCCCGGCGTCGATCTTCTCCAGGTGGTTGAAGCAGCGCAGCAGCGTGGACTTGCCGGAGCCGGAGGGGCCGATCACGCAGAGCACCTCCCCCGCCCTGACCTCCAGGTCGATGCCGCGCAGCACCTCCAGGTCCCCGAAGCGCTTGCGCACCCTCCGGGCCGACAGGACCACCTCGGTGGCCGGTTCCGCCAGGTCCGTCCTGGTCATGCGTCCTCCCCCTTCGTCACGCGCTTCCGGGCCCCGCCGCGCCCCGGCCGCAGGTTGGCCAGCACCCGGCGGTGCAGCGCCGGCGGGGCGCCGGCCGGGTTGAACTTCCGCTCCACCGCGTGCTGGGCGACGCTCGCGATGGTGGTGAGCACCAGGTACCAGATCGACGCGACGATCAGCAGCGCGATCACCTCGAAGTTGGCGAGGTAGAGGTGCTGCGAGACGGTCATCAGATCGGCGCCGGCGATGACCGAGACCAGCGAGGTGGTCTTCAGCATCGAGATGAACTGGTTGCCGAACGGCGGGATGATCACCCGCATCGCCTGCGGCAGCACCACGCGGGTGAGGACCTGCCGGTTGGACATGCCCAGCGAGGCGCCGGCCTCGCGCTGCCCGGGGTCGACGCTCTGGATGCCGGCCCGGACGATCTCGGACATGTAGGCGCCCTCGTTGATCGACAGGCCGAGCAGTGCCGCCACGAAGCCGGTGATCAGGGTGTTGGACTGCCAGCTGACCAGCTTGGGCCCGTCGAACGGGATGCCGATGCCGATCTCCGGGAAGAGCAGCGCCAGGTTGAACCAGAAGATCAGCTGGACCAGCAGCGGGGTGCCGCGGAAGAACCAGGTGTACGCCCCGGCGGTGGTCCGCAGCACCGGGCTGTCGGACAGCTGCATCACGGCGACCAGCACGCCGATGACGATGCCCACCACCTGGGAGATCAGGGTGAGTTGGACCGTCACCCAGAGCCCTTCCAGGATCACGCCGTCGAACTGGTACTTCGCGACGATGTCCCAGTGCAGGTTGGGGTTGACGATGATCGTCCAGGCGAGCCAAACGGCGGCGAAGGCGGCCGCCAGCACGGCGAACCAGCGCGCCGGGCGGGGCCGACCGGTCACCTCGAAGGCCAGGTCGTCGTCGGGGGCCAGGCCGTCGTCGGGGGCCGTGGCCGCTCGGGGTGCCGGGGCGGGCGTCGCGGGGTCCCTCATGTCGGTGCTCATCTCGTCGGTGCCGCCGTTCTCACTGCGCCGCGTTGACGGTGGCGCGCTCCACCGCGCTGCCGCCGACCTGGTAGGTGTCCAGGACCGCGCGGTACTCGCCGCTGTCGATCAGCTCCTGGAGCGCCTTGCGCACCGCCTCGCGCAGCCCGGAGTCCTTCTTCGCCACCGCGATGCCCCACGGCGCCGTCCCGTACTGCTCCGGCAGCACCTCGTACGAGCCGCTGTTCCGCACGAACATCTGCGCCACCGGGTAGTCCACGATGGTGGCCACGGCCCGCTCGCTGTCCAGCTGGAGCAGCCCGGTCGGGGCGTCCTCGCTCTGCGAGATCGTCATCCTGGTCGCGCACTTGGCGTTCTGCTGCTCGCCGATCTCCAGGTTGGAGCTGCCCTTGGCGAGGACCACCTTCCGGCCGCAGAGGTCCTCGAGGTTCCTGATGCCCTCGGGGTTGCCCTTCTTCGTCATGATCACCCCGCCGGTGCGGAAGTAGTCGACGAAGTCGACGGCCTGGCGGCGCTGGGCGCTGTCCGTCATGGAGGACATCACCAGGTCGTAGCGGCCGGCCTGGAGGCCGGGGATCAGGCCGTCGAAGGAGGAGTTGGAGAGCTCCAGCCGCAGGCCGAGCTTCCCGGCGAGGGCGGCGGCGAGGTCCGGGTCGACCCCGGTCAGCTCGGTGGTCCCGTCCTTGTACATCTCCATCGGCGGGTAGCCGACGGAGGTGGCCACTCTGAGCACGCCGCTCTGCCGGTTCTTCGCCGGGAGCAGCTCGGCGGCGCTCTTCCCGGAGTTCGCTCCGGCCTGCGCCGCGCCGTCGGCCGGGGAGCCGCCCCGGTCGGAGCGCCCGCAGGCGGTGGCGGCCAGGACGACCAGGGACAGTGCGGCCAGACAGCGCAGGGAACGGGGCGGTTCATCGGCTACTCCCTCGGGCGGTGACGGTGCGCCGATGCTGGCAGCCGGGTCCGGGTGAACGGAAGATGATGAAGCCATTGCTGCCTCACCAACGAATTTCGTACCGCTCACCGCCCTGCCCTACGGAGTTCCGTCGGGCCCCGGTCAGCCGGTCAGCCGGCTCAGCCGGTCAGCCACGGGGCCTCGGGCAGCCTGGCGTCCGGCCGGCGCCCGGTGAAGTCGACGGTGGTCGGGGTGCCCAGCCCCGGCATCCGCATCGTCACCCGGCGCAGCCCGCCGTCGCCGTCGACCCAGTAGGTGAGCGGCGAGCGGCCGCTGTCGGGTGCGGTGCCCTGGGCGCGCGGGCCGGCGATGCGGTCGTGGTTCCTGCCGTCGATCCGGTCCCGGCCCAGCCAGCGGGCCCCGGACTGGCCGAGCAGCAGCGGGTTGTCGGGGCGGTCCGCGCCGAGTTGGACCAGCAGGTTCAGCCCGGAGTCCAGCGGGTCCGCCGTGTAGGTGCGCGGTGACCAGCCCTGGCGCGGGATGTGCTCGGCCTGCTCCCAGGCCGGGGCGTCGGCGGCGGGCGCGGTGGCGGTGGCGGTCGGGGCAGCGGTCGCGGTCGGGGCAGCGGTCGCCGTGGCGGCGTCGGCGGCGGGGCCGGCCGAGTCGGGGGCCAGGCCGAGGCCGCCGGTGTCCCAGACGATCAGGCCGTGGTCCAGCGGCCCGCTCGCGCCGGTGGTCCGGTAGCGGCCCACCCCCCGGTGGCTGCGGTAGTCGACGATCCCGTCGACCCGGATGCTCACGCCCCCGCCCTCGTCGGCCGTCAGCGTCACCGCCACCGGGCTGGCCTGGTAGAGGTTCAGGCGGGACAGGGCGAGCCGGCCCGCCTCGTCGGTGGTCACCGGGCGTTCGCCGGGCTCGTCGGAGACCGTCCGGTAGACGGCCAGGCCGCCCGCCGCGGTGCCGCACACCACGATCGCGATCAGGGCCTTGAGCCAGCCGGCCCGCCGGGGCCCGCGGCCGTCGGCCTTCGTGTTGCGGCGCATACGGCCCGCTCCCTCTCCTCGGTCGGTCATGACAGTCGGGCGGGCCCGGGGGACCAACGGTCCCGCGAACCCGCCCGATCGGGCCCGGTGCCAGTGCACCGGGCCCCACTAAAGCCGCGGTCAGCCGCGCTGGGCGGCCTTGCGCCGGCGGACCACCAGCACCAGTGCGGTGCCGAGGGCGATCAGCGCCGCCGCGCCGGTCAGCACGATCGGCGTCCCGTCGCCCGCACCGGTGTTGGGCAGGTGCCCGGGCGCCGGGGGCGCCGGGGCGGGCGGCACCGGCGCCGCCGACGTCGGCGCCGGGGTCGGCGTCGCGGTCGGGGTGGGCGTCGGGGTGGGGATCAGCTTGTTGACGGCCGTCACCTCCACCCCGGCGTCGAGGTTCGCCGAGGTCAGCTTCAGCGGGCCGAAGACGGTGTCCTCCGGCGCCGCGTAGCCGTCCGGCGGGCTCAGCTCCTGCCAGTAGTACGTCCCGGCCACGCCGCTGCCCCGGCACAGGCCGTCGGCCCCGGTGGTGCAGGGGTCGCCGACCTTGGTGTCGGGCTTGTCGCCGGTCGGCTGGAGCCCTTCGGTCCCGTTGGAATCGTGCCACAGCTGGAACTTGGCGCCGGCCAGCGGCTTGCCGTCCTGGTCGTGCTTGACCAGGCGCAGCGCGCCCTCCTGCTGGCGGAAGCCGAAGTCGTAGGTGTGGTCGTTCTCACCGGGGCCGCCGGTGGTCAGCGCCCGCTCCGGGTACCGGCCGTCCTTCGGGACGATGCCCTTGGAGTCGACGAAGTGGTTGTCGCCGACGTCGTGGGCGGTCGGCACCCACTGGAAGAGCGGGCCGTCCTTGGCGTAGTCCGCCGGGTTGTCCAGCTTGATCGTGTACTTGGTCCGGGGCTTGAGGCCGCCCTCGACGTTGCTGTCGTCGAAGTAGTACTCGCCGCGCTCGGTCGTCTTCGTCGTACCGACGAGCTTCCCCGCCGCGTCGTACAGGTGGACGGTCGCGCCCGGAACGGGCTTCTGGCCCGGCAGTTGGAGGCCGCTGCGCTCGGGGTCGTACCAGACCCGGTTGCCGATCTGGAGCGGTGCCTGGTCGCAGAGCACCTCCAGGTCGCCCATCGCGGCGCCCTTGCCGAACGGCGGGACGCCCGGGCCGGTGTTGAGCCGCGTGCCGCCGTCCGCCTTGCCGTCGCGCTTCTGGAAGGCGCTGCCGTAGCCGTAGGCCCGGCTGTCGCTGTCGTAGCCCGAGACCACGATGGAGTCCTCGACCTTCGAGAACGCCATCCCGGCGTTGCCGGGGTTGTTGTGGCCGATCCGGCTGTTGTCGAAGAACCGCTGGCCCCGGGCCTTGGATCCGCAGCCCAGGTTGGTGTCCAGCACGTACGTGCCGTTCTCCCGGCAGGCCTTGAGGAGGTCACCGCCGGGCAGCACCTTGGCCATCACGTTGTTCGTCGGGCTGGCCGCCGACTGGTCGCCGAAGCGGTCCCGGAAGGCGAGCAGCATCGAGCCGTCGGTCTCGAACGCGATCTCGGCCAGCGCCGGCTCGGGGTTGGCCAGGTAGCTGGTGCAGGCCTGGCCGTTCTGCGCGGCCGGGAAGGTGTCCTGCCACGGGAACCAGCCGGCTCCGGGGCACGAACCGCCGACCGTGGTGCCGCGCGGGTAGTCGAGCGGCTGGTTCAGCACCGCCGGCTTGAACGCGCCGGTGGCCAGGTCGAAGGGCAGCACCACGGCGCGCAGGTCCGAGGCCTTGCCGGTGGACTCGCCCGAGCAGACGCCGCCGAGGAAGCCGGTGCCGTCCTGGATGCCGAGGCCGTACGGGCGCCAGTCCCCCGGCGCCGGGCAGCCCGGGTCGGGGATCGGGTAGGCAGCCTTGGGCGCGGCCGCCGTCGCCGCGGTGGCGTCGTAGCGGTAGAGCTTGCGGTCGTGCAGGTTGACGACGAAGAGGTCCTTGCCGTCGTCGGTGATCTTGATGCCGCCGAGGCTCTCCTTGCCCACCGCGGCCAGGAAGTCGTCGTCGTTGCCCGGGCTGTGCGGGGTGGTGCCCGCGTCCGGGACGGTGGCGAACAGCGTGGTCTTCTTCTGCGCCACGTCGGTGACGTAGATCCCGCCCGGGCCGCCGCTGCCGTACTTGGTGGTCCGCTTGGCCTGGGCCGAGGAGAACAGCCGCCGGTCGGCCTTGTTCCAGGCGATGCCGTAGAGGTTGCCGGTCTCCCCCGCCGTGGCCAGGTCGGTCACGGTGAAGTTGGTGCCGGCCGTACCGCGGGCGCTGTACGGGAAGGAGATCAGCGTGTGCGGGGTGTCGCCCTCCGCGGGCGGGTTCTGGCAGGTCGACACCAGCGTCGCGTTCTTCTGGCAGTAGTCGCCCGGGTTCCAGAGCCCCGTGGTGAGTTCCGCCTTCTTTCCGCCGGAGACGTCCACGAACTCCTCGTTGGAGCTCAGCTTGGTCGGCCCGCCGGCCAGGCCCTCGCGGGAGGCGAAGGCCGGGAAGAGCACGCCCGGCTTCGGATTCACCACCTGGACCCGGTACTTGCCGCCGGTCAGCTTGCCCGTGGCCGGCGTCAGCGTCACCGTTCCGTCGGCCGCCGTGGTGCCCTCGACGGCCACCCCGGCAGCGTCGGTGAGCGTCACCTTCACGCCCGCCATGCCCGGCTCCAGACCGGGCGTCCACACCCCGTCGGTGTCCACGGCCCGGATCACGTGGACCGTCACCGTCCCGTCGCCGGCCGCCGGGAAGGCCGCGGGGGCCGCCGCCAACGAGCCGGTGCCGATCACCACGGCCAGGGCCGCCGCACCGCCTACGGTGCGGCCGAACCCGCCGTACCGCCGCCGGTCCGGGCCGCGTGCGCCACCGGCCGTTCGTTCACTTGTCGTCGTCATCCCTGCTCTCATCGTTCAGTTGGGCCTTCCGCCCGACCTCGTGAGGGAGTTCGTGAGCGGCGAAAAACCGCCATTGTTAACGGGAGCTTAAAGGCCCTTCACACAAGTTCGCCGGGAAACAAGGAACTTTGACGGGAGATCAGGCGTTACGAGGCCGTTGCGGTTCCCCACCCCCACTCCACCGTCGGGCGGCCGACCAGCGGAGATCGGTCCGATCGCGCCCCCGGCCCGGCCGACGGGCGCCGCCCGGTGCCGTCGACCGTCGAACACAGGTCCCCGCGGAACCTCACACTCCGTCCCCGACTCACGCACCCCGCCCGCAACTTGGGCACCAGCCGGACGCCGAGTGGCCCCGGCACCGGGCGGGCTGGCACCATGTCCGGATGCGCATTCTGGTCATGGGCGGGACCCGCTTCATCGGTCTCCACTTCGCCGAGGCGGCACTGGCCGCCGGGCACGAGGTCACGGTGCTGCACCGGGGCCGCTCCGGCGCCGGAGCACTCCCGGACGCCACCCACCTGATCGCCGACCGCGACGCCGACCTGTCCGTGCTGCGCGGCCGCAGTTGGGACGCCACCGTCGACCTCTGCGCCTACCTCCCGCGCCAGGTCCGGGAGTTGGCGGCCGCCCTCGACCCCGGCGCGGCCGGGCGCTACCTGCTGGTCTCCTCGCTCGCGGTGTACGACGTCCCCGCCGCACCCGGCTACGCCGAGGACTCCCCGCTGCTGCCCGCCGACGGCCCGGAGGCCGGGGAGGTCACCCACGAGACCTACGGCGTCCTCAAGGTCCAGTGCGAGCGCGCCGCCCGACAGGCCTTCGGCCCGGGAACGCTGCTGATCCGCCCGACGTACGTGATCGGGCCCCACGACTACACCCACCGCTTCGACTACTGGGTGGAGCGCCTCGCCCGGGGCGGCGAGGTGCTCGCCCCCGGACGGCCGGACGCGCCGGTCCAGGTGGTCGACGTCCGCGACCTCGCCGCCTGGATGCTCGGGCTGCTGGAGCGGGGCGCCTCCGGCGCGTACCACGCCGCCACTCCCCCGCCGTTCGGCCTGGGCGACCTGCTCGACGCCGTCGCCTCGACGGTCGCCCCGCCCGGCACCACCGTCACCTGGGTGGCCGAGGACTTCCTCCGCGCGGCGGGCGTGCCGGAGGCCGCGCTCCCGCTCTGGCCCGCCGATCCGGAGAGCCGCGCCACCAACACCGCCGACCCAGCGGCGGCCCTCGCCACCGGGCTGGTCCTGCGCCCGGTGGCCGACACCGCCCGCGACATCCGGCCGTTCGCGCCCGTGCCGGGCACCCTCGACCCCGCCCGGGAGGCCGCGCTCCTCGCCGCCTGGCACCGGCGGTAGGACTCCCCCGCGCAGCCACCACCCGCAGCCACCGGCGCGGGGCCGACCGCCGCCCCGCAGCAGCCGGTCCGGCCCCGGCCCGGTCCCCAGGCTGCCGTTGTACGAGACGTTCCGGGCGGTGACCGCGGCCCCGGACTGGCTGATGGTGGAGTTCCAGCCCTGGGTGTGCCAGCTGCCGGCCGGCGAAGGTCCACTCCAGGGTCCAGGAGCTCAGCGGGTCACCGGTGTTGGTGAC
>NZ_JBEXJK010000355.1:0-8596 GCF_040609095.1 Kitasatospora sp. NPDC004799 | reverse complement strand
AAGACCTTCAACTGCTCCGGCATCCCGAGCAGTTTCGCCCTCGTCCCCGACCCCGGGCTGCGCGCCCGGTTCGACGAGCGCCGTGACGGCGGCGGTGCGCAGCGCGAGGCCGGCGGCCTCCGGCGGGGTGGTGAGGAAGTTGCCGCTCAGCGCCGTCTGCTGGGCGGCGGCGACGGCGTGCAGCACGCCGTCGACCCCGCCCCAGCGCTGCTCCAGCTCCTTGGCCAGCCGGGCGAAGTCCTCGGGCCGGGTGACGTCCAGCTCCAGCACCTCGGTCGGGCGGGGCAGGACCTGCGCCGCCTTCTCGGTGATCCGCCGGGCCCGGCCGAAGCCGGTGAGCAGCACCTCCGCCCCCGCTTCCTGGAGCGCCCGGGCGGTGTGCCAGGCGATGGAGTCCTGGTTGAGCACCCCGGTGATCAGGTAGCGGCGTCCGTGGAAGCCGAGCATCACTCCTGGCCTTTCGTCGTGCCGGTGGTCGGGCCGGCCGCCGCCAGCACCAGGGCCGCGTTGTGCCCGCCGAACCCGAAGGAGGTGGAGAGCCCCGCGCGGCGGCCGCCGGGCAGGGCGGGGGCGGCGAGCGGGGTGGCGCGGCGGATCAGGTTCAGCGGGCCGAGCTTCTCGTCGGGCTCGCGCAGCCCGACGGTGGGCGGGGCGGTGGCGTGGCGCAGCGCCTGCAGGGTGGCGATGGCCTCCACGGCGCCGGCCGCGCCGAAGAGGTGGCCGGTGCAGGACTTGGTGGAGGACAGCGGGACGGCTTCGACGGCCGGCCCGAGGGCGAGCCGCAGGGCGTCGCACTCCGCCCGGTCGTTGAGGACGGTCCCGGTGCCGTGCGCGTTGAGGTAGCCGAGCTGCCCGGGGGCGACGCCGGCCGCGTCGAGCGCCAGGGTGACGGCGCGGGCCGCGGGTTCGCCGGTCGGGTCCGGGGCGGTGAGGTGGTGGGCGTCGCAGGTGGCGCCGTAGCCGAGCACCTCGCCGAGCACGGTGGCGCCCCGGGCGGCGGCTCCGCTCTCCGTCTCCAGCACCAGGATTCCGGCGCCCTCGCCGATCAGCAGGCCGTCCCGGTCGCGGTCGAAGGGCACCGACCGGCCGCTCTCGGACAGCGCCCCGGCCGTCCGGAAGGCGGCCCGCACCAGCTCGGAGGTGGAGGCCTCGGCGCCGCCGACCACCACCGCGTCGGCGGCGCCGGCGGCGAGCAGCAGCAGGGCGGTGCCGATCGCCTGGGTCGCGCTGCTGCACGCCGAGGCCAGGCAGAGCGCCTCGCCCCGCAGGCCGTACCGCTGGGCGATCTGCGAGGCGCCGGCGTTGGCCATCATGGCGGGCACCATGAGCGGGGAGACGAACTCCCCGCCCTGCTGCCGGAGCACCTCGGTCTGGCTCTCGAAGCTCGCCGTCCCGCCGAGCGCGCAGCCCACCACGCAGGCGATCCGCTCGGCGGGGTAGGGCAGCGGGCCGTCCGTCCATCCCGCCTGGGCCAGGGCCTCGGCGGCGGCCACCAGCGCGAGCTGGGTGAAGCGGTCGGTGCGGCGGACCTGCTGGCGCGACAGGTGGTCGGCGGGCCGGAAGTCCCGGCACAGCCCGAGCCCGTCGGCGAGTCCGCTCTCGCCGGCCACCGCCCGCCGGTGCAGCGCGTCGGCGCCGACGCCCAGCGGGGTCACCGCGCCCAGGCCCGTGACGACGGCCCGGGGCCTCACTCCAGCCCGGCCTTCCGGCGGCACAGGGCGAGCACCTCGCCGACGGTGTACAGCTGGTCGAAGTCCTTCGGCTTGACCGGGATGTCCAGCTGCTTGCGGATGGACTGGCTGAGCTCGACCAGGTCGAGCGAGTCGATCTCCAGCTCGTCCAGGGCGGCGTCGTCGACGATGCTCTCGCGGTCGACGCCGAGGTCGACCAGGGCGTCGACGACGAAGGTCTCGATGGCGGTGCGGTCCAGTGTGTCGGGCATGGCTCTCCTCGTCCGCGCGGGGCGGCGGTGGGGCGGTGCGGGGGACGTGCGGGTGGGTG
Source organism: Kitasatospora sp. NPDC004799 (assembly GCF_040609095.1). Taxonomy (NCBI): domain Bacteria; kingdom Bacillati; phylum Actinomycetota; class Actinomycetes; order Kitasatosporales; family Streptomycetaceae; genus Kitasatospora; species Kitasatospora sp. NPDC004799. The sequence continues at coordinate 6,595 of NZ_JBEXJK010000355.1, read as the reverse complement.
CGTACGGGCAGGTGCGGACGGCGGCTCAGGCGGTGCGGCCGGCCTTGGTGGCGTGGTACGGGGCCCAGTGCCACTGCCGCCAGTAGCTCTCGGCGATGTCCAGCCACTGCTCCAGCCGGGCGGCGTCGTCCAGGAAGCGGTTCGCGCTGACCACCAGCCAGCTGTAGACGGCCTGGCTGTCCCGGCAGCCGCCGCAGTCGCCGGAGGTGCAGCAGAACTGGAGCGACTCGTAGTCGGCGCCCCAGACGTTGAAGCCGGGGATGACCGGGTTGCCGTTGGCGACGCGGTCCTCGTGCTCGGGGGCGTCGACGCTGAGGCTGGGGCAGACGTCGTAGCCGAACCGGCCACCCCAGTGCGTCCGGCCGGTCACCAGGGTCCGGATGAAGTACGGGTGGCTCACCACCGCGTGCGGGTACAGCTCCTTGACCCGCAGCGCCTCGTCCAGCACCCGCTGCTCGTTGGCGATCTTCAGCGGGCTCTCGGTGCCGTGCTCGCTGTAGAAGTTGAAGGTGACGATGTTGCCGTTCTCGGCGATCTTCCGCACGGTGGGCTCGATGTACTCGACGCCGGCCTCGGCGAGCGCGTAGATGAACAGCACCCGCCGGTCGTCGCGGTAGTGCGAGAGCGCGGTGTCGAACAGGCCGGTGAACTTGGAGCCGTTGACCCGGATCGCGCGCAGGTCGTCGTCGAGCGGGCCGCCGCCGAAGATGCTGACCGCGATGGCGATCTTCTCGAAGCCCTGGGTGGGGAAGGGCCGCAGGCCGTTGGTGGAGATGGTGATGTACGGCAGCTGCTCGACGAAGGCCTCGATCCGGCGCGGGACGAGGGTGGGCTCGCCGCCGATCAGGGTGGCCTGGTTGACGCCGTCGTCGGCGAGCTTGCGGGCGAAGGCGCGGATGCGGTCCAGGTCGGACAGCTCCTTGACGGCCGTGTCGAAACCGCCCTCGAAGTACCAGCAGCCCTTGCAGCGGATGTTGCAGGCGTTGGTGAGGTGGACCTCGCAGGAGCGGACCTCGCGCCCCAGCCGGCGCAGCCGGTGCAGGCGTTCGGCCAGGTCGGGCCGGTCGGCGATGAGTTCGGCGGTGCGCGCCTTGGCCTCGCGTCGGCTCAGCGGGCGCTGTTCGATGGTGACGGGTGTTGCCATGGTGACGGGCTCCTCGGGAGTCGCGGGATCGGCGTGCTGGTGCTCCTGCTACTCCGGGAGGCGCAGACCCAGGTTCTTGACGCGCGGGGTGACCTTCTCCCGCCACAGGTCGCAGGCCTGGCCGTTGGTGGTCTGCCGCAGGCCGAAGCGGACGGCCAGCTTGGCGCGCTCGGAGCGCGGGCTGCCGAAGATCCGGATGAAGGTCGGCCACAGCCGGTCCAGGGCCTGCTGGAGCTGCTCGCGGCCGTCGTCGGTGGCGGCGAGGTTGCGGCACACCCGGGCGCCGTGGGCGATGTGCACCTTCTCGTCGAGGATGATCGTGCGCACCGCGTCGGCCCAGGGCCGGTAGCTGCTCTGCGCGAACTCGGAGATCATCACCATCGCGGTCTCCTCCCCGATGTAGGAGAAGATCCCGCGCTCGGCCCAGGTGGTGCAGGTGTGGAACTCCTGGGCGCGGAACAGGTTCCGCTCGGCCAGGGTCTGCGACTCCATGTAGCTGGTGTCCACGCCGATCTCCGCGAGGACCCGCTTGCCGATCTTGTAGTGGTCGTACTCCTCGGCGGCGCGCTCGGCGCAGACCTGCCGCTCCTCCGCGTCGGGGGCCAGCGGCAGGAAGACCTGCACGTAGTCGTCGCCGCCGGAGAGCTCCCCCTCGGTGTTGACGACCATGCCGCGGATCGCGATCTCCCGGTACTCCTCCGGCATCGCCAGGAACTCGTCGGGAGTGCGGACCACCACCGCCTCGTCGTCCAGAATGGAAATACCCATGGCACAACACCCCGTTTCTGAAAAGGACGCCGAAGCAGGACACGGTCGGGTGTGAGCGGCCGGGGGCCCGCTTCCGCCGAGGCCCTCGATGACGACCACCAGGAAAAGACGCCGCCCCCCAGCGGCCGGCGGAGCGCCGCACCGGCTCCGCTGAACTTCCTCGGAGCGTAGGGGCTGCATTTTGGGCCGAACAAGGTCCCTTACGAATCGTGCCGAGCGGATTCGGCCACCCGGCACCGGCGGAGCGACCGGTTCCGGCCATGCCGACACCGGCGCGACATGCGCAATTCGCATAGCCGCAACGGATCTTGGCGGCTGACCACGGCGAACGAAGCTGGCCGGAAGCGGGCCTGGACCGCCCCGGGCGTACCACCCGGCCGACCACTACGCTGAGCCCCATGACCACCGACGCGAACACGGCGGTCGCCACCGTCGACGTCCTCCTGGGCCCCGATCAGCTGAACGACCTGATCACCGGCCAGTTCCCCGACTACACCGCCTGCCGGGTGACCGAGGTGGACGGCCGGACCCTGACCATGGCGGTGGACGGCGACCGGCTGCGCACCCGCCCGGGCGGCACGATCTCCGGCCCGGAGCAGGCCGGCCTGTGCGACCTGGCCGCCTTCCTGCTGATCAACGCCCGGCTCGGGACCACCCTGATGGCGCTGACCAGCTCGCTGCAGATCAGCTTCCTCAACCGGCCGCGGCCCGGGGAGCTGCGGGTGCACGCCAGGACGGCCAAGTTCGGGCGCCGGCTGTGCGTGGTGCTGGCCGAACTGCTGGACGCCGACGGCGTGCTGGTGGCCAGCGCCACCCTGACCTACGCGATCCCGGCGGCCCGCCCCGGGACGGCCTGACACCCCCACCCCCTGTCCGTACGCCAACAATTCGCCAGGGTGGCGCGAAAGATGACCGCGCGTCGGCCGAACTCACGATCTTTCGGACAGGAAACGATCTAGGCATTGATCTCCGGCCCGGCCACCTCTAGGTTGCGGTGCAATGTCACACTGAGCCGCCCTACGGCGTCCCCGGGGGGAATACCGTGCCGGACACCGCACTGGAAGCACCGCACCACACCGCGAGCAAGCTGCCCCGGGCCTTCTACCGACTGGCCGCGGGCGACGCCCTGAACACGTACGGCAGCCAGCTCGACCTCGTCGCCCTGAGCCTGTTCGCGTACGAGGCCTCCGGGAACGCGCTCGGCACGGCCGGGTACCTGGTCCTGCGGCTGGGCGGAGGCGTCGTCGGCGGGCTGGTCGCCGGGCGGCTGGTGGCCCGGCTGGAGCGCCGGAGGCTGATGACCGGCTGCGCCCTGGCCCAGGCAGTGGCGCTGGTCGTCGTCGCCCTCGCCCCGGTCTCGGCGCGCATCGCCGTGCTCTACCCGCTCGCCCTGATCCTCGGCGGCGCGGCCGCGGTGGCCGCCGTCGCCCTGCGCACCAGCATCCCCGAGATGGTCGGCACCGAGCGCCGGGCCCGCGCCAACAGCCTGATGGCGAGCTGCCGTTCGACCGCGATGGTGCTCGGCTTCGCCTCCGCCGGCGTGGTGGTGGCCTGGGCCGGGTTCCGGGCCGCGCTGCTCATCGACGCGACCAGTTTCGTCCTGTTCGGGGCGCTGGTGGTGCGGCTGCCGCTGCCCACCCGGGCCGCGCCGGCCGAGGAGCCGGCGGCCGAGCCGGTCGCGGACACTGCGGACACTGCGGACGCTGCGGACGCTGCGGACGCGAAGGCGGCGAAGGCGGCGAAGGAGCGCCGCCGCCGCTGGCAGGCGCTGGTGGTGCTGCGGGCCACTCCGGTGGTCGGCGCCATGGCGGGGATCCGGCTGCTGGACGCCTTCGGCTCGGCCGCCCACAACATCAGCCTGCCGGTCTTCGCCAACCAGTCCTCCCCCGGCAACCCGGCCGCCCTGCTCGGCACCTTCTGGGCGACCTGGGCGATCGGCAACCTCGGCGCCCAGCAACTGGTCTCCCGGTTCATGCTGCGGCGGGGCATCGAGCCCGGCGAGCGCGGCTTCGCCCTGGGCACCTGCCTGATGTCCGCCTGCTTCATCCTCGTCTTCACCGACCTCCCGACCCCGCTCTTCCTGCTGGTCGCGATCGGCGCCGGCCTCGGCGACGGCTTCACCGAGATCTCCTACACCACCCGGATCCAGGCCCTCGCCGACGAACGGCGCGGCGAGGCCTTCGGCATCCTCGCCTCCGCCGAGAACGTCGGCATGGGCACCGGGATGCTGCTGAGCGGCTCGCTGCTGGCGCTGCTCAGCCCGCTGACCGTGGTCGGCGTCTCGCACGCCGTCCCGATCGTGCTGGCGCTCGGTTTCCTGGTGCTGGTCGCCCGCACCCGCCGCTGACCGGGCCCGCCGCCCCTCCACCCCACCCCACCGACTCCTTCCCGCACCGCTGCCTCTTTCGCAGCGTCACCTTTTCGCACCGTCGCCTTCTCGCACCGCCGGCGCCCCCGCGCCGTACCCGCCACCCTTCTCCGCTCCCCCTCCCTGACCCGGGGCGGCCCACACCCGCGCCCCGGCACCGATCCCGAAAGGTGCCGAACGTCATGAGCCCCACCGGTCCCGACCACGGCCGGCTGCGCACCCTGGAAGCCCGACTGCTGCTGCGCCCGGAGATCGCCGACTGCGCGCTGCTGCCCGTCGAGCACGAGAACGGCCGGCCCGGCCTGCTGGCCTACCTGGTACCCGCCGTCGACGGCGATCCCGAGGCGCTGCGCCGCCGGGCCGCCGCCGCCCTGCTGGACGCCGACCCGAGCGCCGAGGTGCACCTGCTGGACGGCATCGTCCGCACGCCCGAGGGCGAACCCGACGCCGCCGCGCTGGCCGCGGCGCTCACCCGGCCGCCCGTCGCCCCCGGCCCCGCCCTGCGCCACCTGCGCGAACTCACCGACCGCTGGCGGCCGTTCGGCGAACCGTCGGCGACGGCCGGCGCCGCCCCGGCGGAGCCGGCCACGCCCGCCGAGGAGGCCGGCGCGCCGGACCCCGGCGTCGAGGCCGTCGGCGTCCCGCTGCCCGAGGCCGGTCCGGACGCGCCCCGGACGCTGCCCGAGGCGCTGCTGCGCGCCGCCGAGCTGCACCCCGACCGGGGGCTGCACCTGGTCCGGGCGGGCGGCGAGGAGACCAGGCTGACGTACCGCGACCTGCTCGCCCGGTCCCGCGGGATCCTCGCCACCCTGGCCGCCGCCGGGCTGCGGGCCGGGGACCGGGTGATCCTCCAGGTCCCGGAGCCGGAGCTCTACTTCCCCACCCTGTGGGCCTGCCTGCTCGGCGGGGTGCAGCCGGTGACGGTCGCCCGCCCGCCGGACTACCACGAGCGCAACCCCGTCCTGGAGAAGCTCTGGCACGCCTGGCAGACCCTGGAGGAGCCGCCGGTGCTCGCCTGCGGGCCGGCCGTGGCGGGCCTGGAGCGGCTCGGGGAGCTGTACCCGGCGCCGGGGCTGCGGGTGATCGCGGTGGACCGGCCCGCCGACGGCGCCCCCGAGCACGCCGCCGAGCACGCGCCCGCCGCGGCCCCCGCCCCCGGCGACGTCGCGATCCTGCAGCTCTCCTCCGGCAGCACCGGCCGCTCCAAGGCGGTGCAGATCACCCACCGCGGCATCCTGGAGTACGTGGCCGGCGCGGTGATCGCGAACGGCTGCGACCCGGCCGACACCACGGTCAACTGGCTGCCGCTGGACCACGTCGCCGGACTGCTGATGTTCCACCTGCGCGACGTGGTGCTGGCCGCCGACCAGGTGCAGATCCCCACCGAACTCGTGCTCGCCGACCCGCTGGTCTGGCTGGACGCGCTGGAGCGCCACCGGGCCGCGCACTCCTGGTCGCCCAACTTCGGCTACCGGCTGGTCGCCGAGGCCGTCCGGGCCGCCGGGCCCGGCCGCCACTGGGACCTGTCCTCGGTCAAGTCGCTGATCAACGCCGGGGAGCAGTGCACCGAGGCGGTGCTGGACGAGTTCCTGGCCGCCACCGCGCCGTTCGGCGTCCGCCCCGAGCACCTGCTGCTGGGCTGGGGCATGGCCGAGACCTGTACGGTGATCACCTACAAGCGCTACCACGAGGACGGCTCCCGCCGCCTGGTGCGCACCGACTCGCTGACCGGCCGGCTGGAGCCCGCCGACCCGGACTCGGCGGAGCGCGGCACCGCCTTCCTCAGCATGGGACGGCCCGCGCCCGGCACCCGGATGCGGGTGACCGACGACGACGGGCGGGTGCTGTCCGAGCACCGGGTCGGCCGCCTCCAGGTCCGCTCCGGCCGGGTGACGCCGGGGTACCTCAACAACCCGCCCGCGAACCAGGAGGCCTTCGTCGGCGACGGCTGGTTCGACACCGGGGACCTGGCCTTCCTGGCCGACGGCGAGGTGGTGCTCACCGGCCGTCGCAAGGAGATCATCATCGTCAACGGCGTGCACTACTTCTGCCACGAGCTGGAGGACGTGGTGGCCTCCCTGGCGGGGGTGCGCTCCGGGCACGTCGCCGCCTTCGGAGTGCCGGACGAACGCACCGGCACCGAGCAGCTGGTGATCGCCTACGTCCCGAGCGACCCGGACGCCCCCGCGCCGCCCGTCGCCGCCGAGGTGCGGCAGCTGCCCGATCGCCGCCTGCTCGATCAGCACCGCATGCTCCCTCAGGCGGTAGGCCACGGTGTGGCTCCGGATCACCCGGCGGTCGGCCGGACACAGCTG
>NZ_JBEXJK010000354.1:0-8648 GCF_040609095.1 Kitasatospora sp. NPDC004799 | reverse complement strand
CCCGGGGGGGCGCCGGCCGGGGCGGGCGGCGCCGGGTCAGGGCCCGTTCTGCGACCGGGCCCGGTAGGTGCGCTTCTTGGCGAGGGCGCCGCAGGTCCTCATCGAGCACCAGCGGCGGGCGCCCGCGCGGGAGGTGTCGACGAACGGTACGCCGCACGCGGGGTTCCCGCAGATGCGGACGCGGGTGCGGTGTTCCGAGCGGCAGAGCTCGATCAGGTCCCGCGCGACCATGGAGAGCACCGCGGCGATGCCGTCCCCGTGCCAGCGCACGGTGGCCGCGTCGGCCGAGAGCTCGGGCACGGAAGTGGGTTCGGCGGCCGCGGCGTTGATCAGCGCGACGTCCTCGCGGGCGGGCGGGACCGCCTCCGCCAGGGCCCGGCCCGTGCGCTGGATCGCCTCGCGCAGCCGTCCGGCGTGCTCCAGGTCGGCTTCGGTGCAGGCCGGCGCCACCGTGGTGCAGCCGCTCTCCACGCTCCAGCGGCCCAGGTCCTCCGGCCGGGCCAGCCGTTCGAACGGGGTGTCGGTGCCGCGGTCGGCCAGGGTGCCGGCGAAGGCGAAGCACAGGCGCGCGTCGTCGAAGCGGAAGTCGGCCTTGGTGCGTTGGCGTCCTGTGCGTCGACCGCCCTTGTCGTCCATGTCCACCACTTTATGCGGTTGACATTGCGTCAGGCAACGGCCTAGCTTCCAAGTCCACCGCTTGAACCGGTGGACTTTGAACGTCTTCCGCCGCCTCACGAGGAGTCACAAGGAGGTCGCGTCCATGCGCGCCGCAGTCATCGAGGAACTCAACGAGCCGCTCGTCGTCCGCGACGTGCCCGACCCCGAATGCCCGCCGGACGGCGCGATCCTGCGCGTCGGCGCCAACGGGATCTGCCGCACCGACTGGGCCCTGTGGGCCGGGAACTTCTGGACGGGCGGGCCGAGCGTCGAGCCCCCGTTCGTCCTCGGCCACGAGTTCGCCGGCACCGTCGTGGAGGCCGGCCGGGACGTACGGCACTGGCGGGAGGGCGACCGCGTCATCTTCCCGATGAACCCCGGCGAGGGGTCGTGCGAGATGTGCCGCAGCGGCAACCAGCAGGTGTGCGAGCACGTGGACTCGCTCGTGCCCGGGGTCTCCTACTGGGGCGCCTTCGCGGAGTACGTCATGGTCCGCTTCGCCGACGTCAACCTGGTCCGGGTGCCGGAGTCCGTCGGCTTCGTGGACGTCGCCGCCCTCGCCTGCCGCTACATGACCGCCTTCCACGGCGTCGTCGACCAGGCGAAGGTCCGCGGCGGGGAATGGGTCGCGGTGTACGGCGCCGGCGGCGGCACCGGCCTGTCGACGGTGGAGATCGCCGCGGCGACGGGCGCCAACGTCATCGCGATCGACATCTCGGACGAGAAGCTCGCGGCCGCGCGGGCCCTGGGCGCGGTCCACACCGTCAACGCGGCGAAGGACGAGCCCACGCAGGCGGTGAAGACCGTCACCGGGGGCGGGGCGCACGTGTCGGTCGACGCCGTGGGGATCGCCGAGGCCTGCCGCAACTCCGTCCTGTCCCTGCGCACGCGGGGCCGCCACCTCCAACTCGGCCACACCACCGCCGCGGAGAAGGGGCACGTCGCGCTGCCGGTCGACGTCATGATGGTCAAGGAGCTGGAGTTCCTGAGCGCCTTCGGCATGCAGGGTCAGCGGTTCGGCACGATGCTGAACATGATCGCCGCCGGCCGCCTCCACCCCGGCCGGATCGTGACCCGCACCGTCGGCCTCCACGAGGCGGGCGGGGTGCTGGAGTCCCTGGAGGCGTACGGGCCGACCGGCGTGGTCGTCATCGACGAGTTCCAGGCCTGAGCCGCCCGCCCCGCGCCCGGAGCCGCGCCGCCCGCCCCGCGTCCCGAGCCGCGCCGCCCGCCCCGCGTCCCGAGCCGCGCCGCCCGGAGCGGCGGCGGGTCACGGTTCGGTGCGGGCTCCCGCGACGGTGCCGAGGTCGACCAGCTGCGCCTGGCCGTTGCCCACCGACCAGTTGTCGAGGGTGTTCTCGACGAGGGTGACGAAGACGTCCTCGGGCCGCACGCCCGCGTCGGCGAGGTTGGCCGCGATCCGGCGGTACAGGTCGAGCTTGAGCTCGCGGGGGCGGCCCGCCACCAGGGTGATCTGGACGCAGACGACGTCCCGGCGGGCCACGTCGAGGTAGGCCGGGTCGAAGAGCATCTCGTCGGGGGCGTGCGGGGTGACGATCTGGAAGCGGTCGCCGGCCGGGATGCCGACGGCGTCGACGAGGGCCCGGTGCACGCCGTCGGCGATCGCGCGGCGCACGGCGGGCGGTCGGGAGGCGGACAGGTCGATGCGGACCAGGGGCATGGGAACGCTCGCTTTCCGGGAGTCCGGCTACAGTGTTCGATGCCCGTCGACCATAGCAGTGATCGACGGCCGTCGAACACTCCGCAGAGGACCGGTCCCCATGTCCGCCCGCACCCGCAGCCTCACCCACACCCACCCGACCGAGGTGTCGCTCCAGGACGCGCTCGACGCCGTCGGCGACCCCGTACGGCGCGCCATCCTCAGGGAGTTGGCCGCCGCCCCCGACTGGACCCGCGCCTGCGGCACCTTCGACCTCCCGGTGAGCAAGGCGACGCGCAGCCACCACTTCACCGTGCTGCGCGGCGCCGGCCTCGTCGAGCAGCGCGACGAGGGAGCGCGCCGGCTCAACCGGCTGCGCCGCCCCGAGTTCGACCGCCGCTTCCCCGGCCTCCTCGACCTGGTCCTCGCGGAGCCCGGAACGGAACCCGGAAGGGAACCCGCGACGGAACCCGGAACGGAGCCCGCACCGGAGCCCGCGACGGAGCCCGCACCCGCCCGGGACGGGAGCCCCTGAAGCGGCATCAGAAGCGCTGATGCGCGGTGAAGCAGGCCTCGTTGGACGGGAGCGCGGCGCCGGCACCAGGATGGCCGGGTGACCGTCCCCTCCGCCATCGCCTCCTTCGCCGTCGTCGCCGGCATGCTGACCGTCATGCCCGGCCTCGACACCGCCCTGGTGCTGCGCTCCGCCATCACCCAGGGCCGCAGCCGGGCCTTCGCGACGGCGCTGGGCATCCTGTCCGGCGTGCTCGTGTGGGGCGTGGCCGCCGCCGTCGGGGCCGCGGCGGTGCTCACCGCCTCCCAGGTGCTGTACGACGCGCTGCGCCTGGCCGGGGCCGGGTACCTGGTCTGGCTGGGGATCGCCATGCTGCGCCGCACGCTCAGGGAACGCGGCCGGCGGGGGGCGTCGGGCGGGGCGTCGGGCGGCGCGGCGGACGGAGCGGGGGCCACGACCACGGGGGAGTCGTGGGCCCGCTCCTGGGCGCGCGGGCTGGGCACCAGCCTGCTGAACCCGAAGAACGGCGTCTTCTACATGGCGATGCTGCCGCAGTTCATCCCCGACGGCTCCTCGCACCTGCTGATGGGGGTCGTCCTGGCGGCCGTGCACGACCTGGAGGGGCTGGTCTGGTTCGGGGCGCTGATACTCGGCACCCAGCTCGCGCGCCGGTGGCTGGAGCGCGGCTCGGTGCGGCGGGCCATCGACGCGGTCACCGGCTCGGTGCTCGTCGGCTTCGGCGTCAAGGTGGCCCTCGGGGGCGAATGACCGCCGGGCGGGGAGGAGTCGGCAAGGCCCCCGCCCGGCCGGACCGGTTACTGGCCGGCCGTGTCGACCGCGTCCAGCACGTAGTCGATGTTGTCGATGGCGCTCTGCAGCAGCCCCCGGGCCGCCCGCTGCATCTCCAGCTGGAAGGCGATGCCGTCGACGTCGCCGGCCGCGCTCGCCGCGTACGTCCCGCCGAGCGCGCCCAGCATGACGTGCAGCCCCTCGGCGGCCTGCACGGCGGCGACCGGGAGCGGCCCGCTCTCCTCGAGCGGGGCGGAGACCCGCAGCGGGAGCATCGCCCGCTCGATCTGCCAGGCCGTGAAGGCCATCTGCATGATCATGTCGTCCCAGGCCTCGGCGGCCTTCATCTGCTCGCCGACCGCGGCGAACCGGTTCTCCTCGTCCAGCTCGACCCCGTCGGCGAACATCGCCTCCCGCTGCGCGAAGCCCAGCAGGGCGTTGACCAGCCGCACCCGGTAGATGTCGGGGTGGTTGTTGAGCGCCGCGAACTCGGCGTGCTCGGCCGGCGTGATCTCGTGGTCGAAATAGCCCAACGCGGTCAGCGCCGCGCCGATCTGTTCCACCGTCACCGGGCTGTGATCGTTTGTCATACCGGGCACGCTACCGGTCCCGGCCGGGGGTGGGGAGGGTCGTGCGGGCCCGGTGGACCCGGTCCGTCCGCCGCCGCGCTCCGCCTCCCCGCCGCCGGCGAGAACCGTGGCAGGGCTGTTGCACGCGGAGTGGCGCAGCTCACAGCCGTCCGGTGCGGGGCGTGATCCACTCGCCCGATGCGCCAGTCCGACCCGCCCCGCCGCCAGCTGACCGTCCGTCATCCCGCCGCGTCCGCCGTGGCCGCCGCCACCGCCGCCGTCCTGCTCGCGGGCTGCGGCTCCGTGGCGGCCACCGGCTCCGGCGCCGGCCCGGACGCCTCCGGCAGCCCCGCGCCGTGCGGCACCCCGACGCCGACGCCCAGCGCACCCGGCGCCGCGCAGCCGACCGCCCTCGCCCAGGGCGGGGTGCGGATCACCTCCGTCGGCCCCACCTGCTTCGCGTACGAGGCGACCAACCCGAACGCCGAACCGTACGACGTCACCGTGGTGTTCAGTCTCCGCTCGCCGGAGGGGGCCGCGCTGGACAACCTCACCCGGACCGTCGCCGGGATCGCCCCCGGCGCCACCGGGAAGGGGAGCGTCGACCTGACGGCCACCCCGCCGCCGCTCGGCGAGCCCGTCCACCCGCCCAGGGCCAGCCCGACGAAGCCCGGCGCCGGCTCGACGAAGCCCGGCGCCCGCCCGGTGAAGCCGGAGATCCTCCAGGTCCGCAGCGTGCCCACCGCCGAGGCCCCGAGCACCGGCGGCCCCTGCCCGCCCTCCGGCCTGCGGCTGTACGCCGACGAGGGCGACGCCGCCATGGGCCTGCGCGCGCTCGGCGTGCACCTGCGCAACTGCGGCACCGCCACCGTCACCCTCGACGGCTATCCCCAGGTGCAGCCGCTCGACGCCGACCACCGGCCCCTCGACGGGGTGCGCGTCCTGCGCGGCGGCGCCGAGATCGCCACCGGCACCGGCGCGGACGACCCGCCGCGGACGTTCGACCTGAAGCCGGGGGAGGGTGCCCGCAGCACCCTGGTCTGGCGCAACACCGTCGACGCCGTCGGCGAGCCGCAGCACGCCCCGTACGCCCGGGTGCGCGCCAACGCCGGCGCGGCCCCCGTCATGATCACCCCGGAGCTCGACCTCGGCACCACCGGCCGCCTCGGCGCCGGCGCCTGGGTCAAGGAGGACCCGAACGAGCCGACGCCGGCGCCCCGGGGGATCGAGCCGAGGTGAGCCCGAAAGGGGCCGGGGGATCTGAAGACGTGTGCTCCGCCCCGGGTGTGCGTAGGTGCGGTACGGACAGCGCTTCGCGGCTCAGGATCCCGCGACGCCGGTGAGCGCCCGCTCGACGGCCGTCCTGTCCAACTCGGCGCCGGCCCAGGCGACGTACCCGTCCGGGCGGATGAGGGCGGCGCGTACGTCGCTCCAGGAGGCGGGGGCCCCGCCGGGCGTGGCGGCGTGCACCCGGAGTCCGGGGCCTGCCGGGCCGGCGCCCGCGCCGGTGAGGTCGAGGAGGACGTGGGTGCCCTCCGTCAGGAGGGCGAAGAGGGTGGTGCCGCCGAGCGCGAGGTCGGGGGCGCGGGTGCCGGTGACCGGGTGGGCGGCCGGGTCGGTGGGCGGGTAGGCGACGGCGAGGCCGCTGACGCGTTCGGCGAGGTCCTTGTTCAACTGCGGGTTGACGCCGATCATTTCGCCGAGCAGGGCGCGCAGGTCCAGGCCCTGGGGCGAGAACGCGGTCATCAGGGCGACCTGGGCGCGGCTGGTGTCGGTCAGGTCGACGCCGACGGGACGGCGTTCGGCGTCGTACGTGTCCAGCAGGCCCTCGCCCGCCCGGCCGCCCAGCGTGGCGGCGAGCTTCCAGCCGAGGTTGTGGGCGTCCGCGATGCCGACGTTCATGCCGACCCCGCCGGCCGGGAAGTGCTGGTGGGCGGCGTCACCGGCGAGCAGGACGCGGCCGCGGCGGTACTCGTCGGCGAGGCGCGTGGCGTTGCCGTACCGGGAGAGCCAGAGCGCGTCGCGCATGCCGAAGTCGTGGCCGGCCATGGAGACGGTCTTGGCGCGCAGTTCGTCGAGGGTGAGGTCGCCGGGCCACTCGGTGGTGACGTCGTCCGGCGTGAGGCCCACCAGGCGGTGCAGTCCGCCGGGCATCGCGACCACGAGCAGGGTGCCCCGCGGGCCGAAGCAGCCGTAGCCGCCGCGCTCCGGCGGGTTGTCGAGGACGACGTCGCCGAGCCAGCCCAGGACGGTCGAGGGGGTGCCCGGGAAGCCGATCCCGGCCGCCGTGCGGACGGTGCTGCGGGCGCCGTCGCAGCCGACGAGGTACGCGGCCCCGATCCCGAACCTCCCTTCGGGCCCCTCGACGTCCACGGTCACCGACCCCGGCCCTTCGGTGAACCCGGCGACCCGGTGCCCGCGGAGGATCCGGGCGCCGAGTGCGAGCGCGTGCTCCTCGAGGAGCTCCTCGGTGCGGGCCTGGGGGATCGCCAGGGTGTAGGGGTACGGGCTCCGCAGCACCCGGAAGTCGAGCCGGGTGTCCAGCATGCCGAAGTGGCCGCCGGGGATCGGGACGCCCTCGGCGAGGAGCCTCCCGTGGACACCGCGCGAGGCGAGGATCTCGATGGTGCGGGGGTGGACGGTGAGCGCCCGGGAGCGGGTGTCGATCCCGGTGCGCTCCTCGACGACGGTGACCGGCACCCCGCCCAGGCGCAGCTCGGCGGCGAGCCACAACCCGACGGGACCTCCGCCGGCGACGACGACCCGCTGGTCGGTGTTCATCGTTCGTCCTCCTCGTTCTTGGTCACTGACCAAATGGCTGGAGCAGTCTTGGTCGCTGACCAAGGCTTGCGGGATCAGTAAACTAGGTCGGTGACCAAGAGGCAATCCCGAGACGAGCGCGGCCCGCGCCTGGACCCGCACACCGTGGTCCGTACGGCCCTGGAACTGCTGGACGAGAAGGGCCTGGAGGCCCTGTCCACCCGGGCCGTCGCCGACCGGCTCGGCGTGCGGATGAACACCGTGCTGTGGCACGTCAAGACCAAGACGCGGCTGCTGGAGCTGATGGCCGACGCGGTGCTCGGCGAGATCCCGCTCGACGGCCTGCCCGGGACCCCGGACGAGCGGGTACGGGAACTGGCCCGCCGCCTGCGCCGCGCCCTGCTCGCCCACCGCGACGGCGCGGCCCTCGTGGTCGGCACCTACGGCGCCGAGCCCCACACCCTGCGCTTCGCCGACGCACTGGTCGGTGCCCTCCTCGACAGCGGACGCGACGGACGCGAGGCGGCCTGGACCGCCTGGACGATCACCTACTTCGCCCTGGGGCTGGCCCAAGAGGAACAGGCGGCCTCCACCCAGGCCCTGCCCGGACGCCTCGCCCGAGCGGTCTCGCCGACCTCGCACCCCGCGCTGCACCGGGTCCGCGAGCACCTGGACGCGGACTCCTTCGGGGAGCGCTTCGAGTTCGGCCTCGCGGCGATCCTCACCCCGCCCGGTGCGGCCGGCGGGCCCGGCGCGTAGGCGCGGGCCAGGTGCGATCCGTCCGGCGGCCCCGTCCCACGGAGGCGGCAGGCGCGGGCGGGTGACCGGCCGTCAGCCGCAGTCCGGGTGGTACGGAAGGGCGGCGGGCAGCAGGCGGGACCAGTCCTCGCGGGGCAGCGGCGGGCGCAGCACGGCGCAGGCCCGGGCGGCGGCGGTGTCGGGGGACAGGCTCCACAGCGGGGCCGCGCCGTTGTCGCCGCCGACCAGGGCGCGCCCGTCGGGCAGGAAGGCGACGGAGTTCAGCGCCTGGCCCGGCCCGGTGAGGGTGGCCGGCGCGGCGGGGGAGCCCGGGTCCCACAGCCGCAGGGTGCCCTCCAGGCCGACGCCGGCCACGGTGCGCCCGTCCGGGGCGAAGGCGAGCGCCTGGGCGGCGTCCTCGCCCGCGACGTGCCCGACGGTGTCCTGCCGCTCGCCGGTGCGGGCGTCCCAGACGTGGACGACCCGGTCGTTGCCGGTGGTGGCCAGGCGCCGGCCGTCGGCGCTGACGGCGAGCCGCAGCACCAGGTCGTCGTGCCGGATGCCGCTCTGCCGGGCGGCGGCGGCCGGATCGGCCGCGTCCAGCAGGTGGACGTACTGCGAGTCGTGGGCGACGGCCACCACGGCGCCGTCGCCGAGGAAGGCCACCGCGTGGATGCGGTCCTTGTCGGGGTGCCAGCGCGGGCGCAGCGGCGTGCCGTCCGGCGCCCCGGTGAGCAGCCGTCCGTCCGCGGTGCCGACCGCCAGCAGCGTGCCGTCCGGGCTCAGGGCGACGGCGGTGGGCTCGATCCGGGCGCCGACGCCGGTGGCGGCCCGCAGCGCGCCGTCCCGGGCGTCGTGGACGCGCAGGGCGCCGTCCTCGTCGGCGCTCACCAGGGTGCGCCCGGCGCGGTCGAAGGCCAGCGCGGCGACGGGGTGCCCGGTGGGCGCGGTGGTGGCGAGC
>NZ_JBEXJK010000353.1:0-8729 GCF_040609095.1 Kitasatospora sp. NPDC004799 | reverse complement strand
GATGGAGCCCTCGGGTTACCTGTTGGTAACAAACTTCCGCTGTGGAGGCAACAGTTGAGAACCCCACTTCTCCGCTTCTCCGCGACTTCCGGGCGCGGCGCTCCTCGGCACCGTCGACGTGCCCGGCGGGCGGCCCGGGCGGCGGCCGGCCGGCCGTGGCCCGCGGGCCGCCGTCCGCCGGCTGCTGGGCCTCGACGTCCGGTGGGACCTGCCGAGCCCGCACGCCTCCGGCGACGAGGCCGACCGCCGGCTCCGCTACCGGCGGGTGTGCGACCGCCTCCGGGATCGACTGCCGCTCCCCCGAACTCTGTTGGTCGTCGTCCCGGAGGGCGACGTGCTGGCCCACCGGGCCGCCGGGCAGCTCGTCGCCGAGGCGGGGGGCGACCCCTCGCCGGGCCCCTCGGGCCAGGGGTGCCCCGGGCTGCGGGTGGTGGAGGTCCCGGTGTCCCGGCCGCTGCTGCCGGACCGCGAGGACGAGTCCGGTGCGCTGGTCGTGCTCAGCGCGGGCAGCTGGACCGCCGGGGAGCTCACCGGCCTCGCCGAGGCCTGCGCGGACGCCGGGCACGAGGTGGTCGGCGCCGTCGTCGCCGGCGCGGTCCGGGCCCGGTCGGCGCGGGCCGCCGGCCGTCGGGCCGGCCGTCACGCCGACCGCCGGCCGGAGGCCGCCGCGACGGCGGGCGCCGCGACGGCGGGCGCCACGGCGGAGGGCGCCGCACCGGTGCCCGAGGACGACGCGGTGCCCGCGCTCGCGGTCCGCGACGACGCGAGGAGCGGTTCGGGGTGACGACGCGTACGGCTCCGGAGCCGCCGGCCGCCGCCCCGCTGCTGGACCTCCAGTCGCTGGTGGTCGCGGTGCGCAGGCGCCGCCGCCTCTGGTGCTCCCTGGCACTGGTCGGGCTGCTGCTCGGCGCGGCGGTGGCCGTCCTGGTACCGCCGCCGCCCACCGCCGTGACCACGGTGCTGGTCGCCCACCAGGAGGACCAGCCGAACGACTCCGGGACGCTGATCCGCACCGACGCGGCGCTGCTGCAGACCACCGGGATCGCCGGCCAGGCGCTGAAGGCCCTCGGGGCGCCGGACCGGCCGGAGGACTTCCTCAAGGACTACAGCGGGCTCGGCCTGACCAACAACCTGCTCCAGATCACCGTGACGGGCCGCAGCGACACCGAGGCGGCGGCCCGGGCCAAGGCGCTGGCCGAGGCGTTCGTCGCGGACCACGTGCGGCGGATCAAGGAGACCGCGGACGCCGAGGCCAAGGCCCTGCTCGACCAGCGGGACCGGATGCAGGAGGAACTCGCCCAGGTCAACAAGGCGATCGGGGAGGCGCCGCAGCAGAGCGGACCGAAGGCCTCGGCGAACCTGGAGGCGCTGTTCGCCAGCCGGGCCGACCTCACCTCGCGGATCACCGACTTCGGCCGGCGCGCCGCGGAGGCGCACGTCGGCACGCCCCGGCTGGTCGCCGGCACCCAGATCGTGGACGCCCCGCGCGCGGTGAAGCAGTCCCTGCCGAAGACCGCCGCCACCGACGCCGCGATCGGGCTCGTCCTCGGGCTGGTCCTCGGGCTCGCGGTGGCCGCGGTCGGCGCGGTGGTGGCGGACCGCCCCGTCCTGCGCCGGGAGATCGCGGCGCACCTCGGCGCCTCGGTCCTCGCGGAGCTGCGCCGGGTGCCCCGCCGCCCGGTCGGCCGGTGGCAGCTCGGCCGGACCAGGGCGGCGCGGGCGCGGGCCACCACGACCCTGGCCCGCACCGTACGCGGCTCCGCGGAGCCGGTGTCGCTGCTGGAACTGGGCTGCGCGCGCAGCGCGGGCGCGCTCGCGCTGGACCTCGCCGGGGCGCTGGCGGAGGAGGGGCCGGTGCTCGTGGTCGACGGCCTGCCCGGTCGGCAGCTCGCCGACCGCCGCCGCCCGGCCGGGGGCCCGACCGTGGTCCGCGGCGAGGAGCGGGCGGCGGACGGGCCGGGCCGGGAGCGCCGGATCGGCGTCGGCTCGGTGGCGCCCGGCACGGCGTGGACCGACCTGCGGTACCTGGGCACCCGGGCCGTGCTCGTCGTCCGGGCCGGGCACGGCAGCACCGCCTGGCTGCACACCGTGGCCCGGCAGCTCGCCGACCAGCGCATCCCGGTGCTCGGCGTGGTGCTGATCGACCCCGACCCGGGCGACCGGACCGACGGCACCCTGTGGGACGGCCCGCGCACGACCACCCGCCGCCGCTACGTACGGCCGGCCCGCCGCAACCGGGCCGAGCAGCACGGCGGAACCGAGCCGCACGGCGGTACCGAGCCGTACAGCGGTACCGAGCAGCGGCACAGCGGGTCGGAGCGGCCCAGCGGAACAGATCGGCCCAGCGGAACGGACCCGCGGCGGACGGGACGGACGACGACGTGGACCGCACGGGTCCCGGACAGCGACCAGGAGGTGCGGTAGGACATGTGTGGCATCGCGGGCACGTACCGATGGCCGGACGGGAAGGTCGTGACCGACCTCCTCACCGAGGCCCTCGCCCACCGCGGCCCGGACGGGACGGGCCGCTACGGCCACCCCGTCGGTGACGGCGAGGTGCACCTGGGGCACCGGCGGCTGGCCATCGTCGACCTCTCCGAGACCGGCGCCCAGCCGATGGTCTCGGACGGCCTCGTCCTGACGTACAACGGCGAGCTGTACAACGCCCCCGAACTGCGGGCCGAGCTGGCGGCCGCCGGGGTGCGCTTCCGCGGCACCTCCGACACCGAGGTGCTGCTGGAGGCCTGGCGGCGCTGGGGCACCGACTGCCTGCCCCGGCTGCGCGGCATGTTCGCCTTCGGGGTCTTCGACGAGCGCACCGGCGAGCTGGTGCTCGCCCGCGACCAGCTCGGCATCAAGCCGCTGTTCCTGCTCCGGCGCGGCGAGGGCCTGGTGTTCGCCTCCGAGCTCAAGGCGCTGGCGGCCGCCACCGGCGGGTCGCTGGAGGTGGACCACGCGGCGCTGGTGGCCTCGTTGCTGTACTACTGGGTGCCGGACTCGCGGTGCGCGTTCCGCGAGGCGGAGAAGCTGCCGCCGGGCAGCTGGCTGCGCTGCCGGCCCGACGGCCGGGTGGAGCGCGGCCGGTTCTGGCACCTGCGGGAGGTCGCCGCCGAGGGCCGGGAGCGGGCCCGGGCCGGTGAACTGCCGGACCTCGCCGCCGTCGTCGAGGAGTCGACGCGGCGTCACCTGCTCTCCGACGTCCCGGTGGCGACCTTCCTCTCCGGCGGGCTGGACTCCAGCTACCTGACCGCGCTGGCCGCCCGCGACCGGCCCGGGATCCCCGCCTACACGATCGGCTTCCGCCCCGAGGACGCCCGGTTCGAGGCGATGCCGGACGACCTGCGCTACGCCCGGCAGGTGGCCGAGCGGTTCGGCGTCGACCTGCACGAGATCGAGATCGCCCCGGACGTGCTCGACCTGCTGCCGCGGATGACGTACCACCTGGACGAGCCGATCGGCGACCCGGCCGCGATCAACACCTTCCTGATCTGCTCGGCCGCCCGGGAGGCCGGGGTCAAGGTGATGCTCTCCGGGATGGGGGCCGACGAGCTGTTCGCCGGCTACCGCAAGCACCTGGCCAACCGCCTCGCGCTGCGCTACCAGCGCGTCCCCCGGCCGCTGCGGCGCGGCCTGGCCGCGGCCGTGGACCGGCTGCCGGTCGCCACCTCCCGCCGGGGGCTGCGCTCGGTGCGGTTCGCCAAGCGGTTCCTCTCCTTCGCCGACCTGCCGGAGGAGACGGCGTTCCGGCGCAGCTACACCATGTACGACCGGGCGGAGCTGCTCGACCTGGTGGACCCGGACCTGGCCGGGACGGTCGACGACGTGCTCACCGAGCACGCGGACGTCTACCAGGACAACGACCTCGACGACTTCGTCAACCGGATGTGCCTGGGCGACGCCCGGATGTTCCTGCCGGGCCTCAACCTCGCGTACACGGACCGCTCCAGCATGGCCGCCTCCACCGAGGTGCGGGTGCCGTACGTGGACGTCGAGGTGGTCCGGGCGGCGTTCACCGTGCCCGGCGACCGCAAGATCGTCGGGCGCCAGGGCAAGGCCGTCCTCAAGGAGGCGGCCGCCTCGGTCCTGCCCCGGGAGATCGTGTACCGGCCCAAGGGCCTGTTCAGCGCCCCGCTGCGGGCCTGGATGAGCCGGGACCTAGCCCCGCTGGTGCGCGAGGTGGTCAACGACGGCGAACTCGTGCGGTCCGGGTTCCTGCGCCGCGACGCGCTGGCCCGGCTGGTCGCCGAGGACGCCGCCGGGCAGCAGGACTACTCCAAGCACCTGTGGCACGTGCTGACCCTGGAGTACTGGTACCGCGGCGCGACCTCCGGCTCCGGCCTCCGCGCCGGTCCGACGGCTCCTTAGTCCGACGGCTCCTCAGGACGACGGCTCAGACCAAACCGGCTCAGAGACAACCGGCATAGAAGCAAGGGGACTTCCGGTGAAACAGGTTGTGCAGAACTACAAGAGCGGCGAGCTGTCGGTGCTCGACGTGCCGGTGCCGGGGTGCAAGCCGGGCGGGGTGCTGGTCCGCAGCGCCTTCTCGCTGATCTCCACCGGGACCGAGCTGATGAAGGTCTCCGAGGCCGGCATGTCGATGGTGGGCAAGGCCCGCTCCCGGCCGGACCAGGTGGCCAAGGTGATGCAGAGCGTGGCCGTCAACGGGCTGCCCGCCACCTACCGCAAGGTGATGGGCAAGCTGGACTCGTACACGCCGCTGGGCTACTCGCTGTGCGGGGTGGTCGAGCAGGTCGGCGCCGGGATCGACGACGTGAAGGTCGGCGACCTGGTGGCCTGCGCCGGCAACGAGCACGCGCTGCACGCCGAGCTGAACTGGGTGCCGAAGAACCTCTACACCCCGGTGCCGGACGGCCTCGCGCCGCGGCACGCGGCCTTCGGCACCGTCGGGTCGATCGCGCTGCAGGGCGTGCGCCAGGGCGAGCCGCAGCTCGGCGAGGTGGCGCTGGTCATCGGCCTCGGGCTGATCGGGCAGCTGGTGGTGCAGCTGCTCACCGCCGCGGGGGTGCGCGTCGTCGGGGCCGACCCCGACCCTTCGCGCTGCGAACTCGCCGTCCGCCTGGGCGCGGTGGCCTGCGGCGACCCCGCCTCCGCGACGGTGGCGACCGCCGTCGCCGAGCTGACCGACGGTCACGGCGTGGACCAGGTGTACCTGGCGGCCGGCGGCGGCAGCAACCAGCCCGTGGAGCTGGCCGCCCAGCTGGCCCGGGACCGCGGCCGGGTCGTCGACATCGGCAAGTGCCGACTGGACCTGCCGTGGAACGCGTACTACGAGAAGGAGCTGGACGTCCGCTTCTCCCGCTCGTACGGCCCCGGGCGCTACGACCCGTCGTACGAGCTGGAGGGGCGGGACTACCCGATCGGCTACGTGCGCTGGACCGAGCGCCGCAACCTGGCCTGCTTCCTCGACCTGACGGCCCGCGGCCGCGTCGACGTGGAGCCGCTGATCTCCCACGTCGCCGACTTCGAGGACGCCGTCGAGACGTACCGGAGCCTGAAGGACGGCGGCCTGAAGGCCGTGGCCGTGCTGTTCCGGTACGCCGGGGCCGCGGGCGAGGCGCAGCCCGAGGCCCCGAAGCTGACGGTGCCCGCGGTGCGGCGCGCCGCCACCACCGCCGCCCCGGCCCGCGCCGCGACCTCCCCGGTGCGCCTGGCGTTCGTCGGCGCCGGGAACTACGCGACCTCGATGCTGCTGCCGCACCTGGCCCAGCGCGAGGGCGTCGCGCTGTCCACCGTGGTCACCACCACGGCCCTGTCCGCCGCCAACGCCCAGCGCAAGTTCGGCTTCGCCCGAGCGACCACCGACCTCGACGCCGTCCTCGGGGACTCCTCGATCGACGCGGTGTTCGTGGTCACCCGGCACAGCTCGCACGCCGAGCTGACCCGCCGGGCGCTGCTCGCCGGCAAGGCGGTCTTCGTGGAGAAGCCGCTCGCCCTGACCGAGGAGGAACTCGCCTCCGTGCTCGCCGCGGTGGAGGAGTCCGGCAACGACCGCCTCCAGGTGGGCTTCAACCGCCGCTTCGCGCCGCTGCTGCGCGAGGCCAAGGCCCGCCTCGGCGCCCGGACCGGCCCGGCGAGCCTGCGCTACCTGGTCAACGCGGGCCGGCTCCAGCACGGCAGCTGGTACCTCCAGCAGGGCACCGAGGGCTCCCGGTTCGAGGGCGAGGGCGGGCACTTCGTCGACACCGCGAGCTGGCTGCTGGACGCCGACCCGGTGTCGGTGTACGCCGTCGCCCCGTCCGGCAACGAGGACCTCCAGGTCGTGCTGCGCTACCCGGACGGCTCCACCGCCACCATCAGCTACGTCACCTCCGGCGCGCCCGGCTTCCCCAAGGAGACGCTGGACCTCCTCGCGGACGGCAAGGTGCTCACGCTCGACGACTTCGTCCGCGCCTCGGTGTACTTCGAGGGCGGCACGGCCGGCCGCAAGCGGTGGGTCAGCTCCCGGCTGCCCAAGGCCCGGGACAAGGGCCAGTCCAACGAACTGGCCGCGTTCGTCCGGGCCGTGCGCACCGGCGGGCCGATGCCGGTGCCGCTGGAGTCGCTGGTCGCCACCACGGCGGCCACCCTCGCCGTCCAGGCCTCGCTGGGCGGCGGAGCGCCGGTGGCCCTGGCGAGGTCACTGTGACCATGAGCCCGGGGTGGTACCTGCGGCGGCTGTCCGCGATGGGGCCCCAGGAGGTCGCCGGCCGGGTGGCCGACGCGGTGCGCAGGCGGCGGTGGCGCCACGCGGTGCCGCCCGCCGGCCCGCTGGTGACCGGCGCCCGGTTCACCGCCGTGCTGCCCGCCGGGGCGGTGGCCGCGGTGCCGGACGAGGCCGCCAAGCGCCTGGTCGCCGAGGCGGACCGGCTGATGGACGGCCGCGCCGAGTTCTTCGGGGTGGTGCGCGAGGACCTGGCGGCCCCGGACTGGTGGCTCGACCCGCGGACGGGGCGGCGGGCCACGGCCGGCTACGCCTTCGACGTGCCGTACCGGGACGAGGAGACGGTCGGGGACATCAAGCAGATCTGGGAGCCCTCCCGGCACCAGTACCTGACGGTGCTCGCCGCCGCGTACGCCGTCACCGGCAACGAGCGCTACGCCGAGCGGGTGGCCGAGCACCTGCGCTCCTGGTGGCGGGTCAACCCGCCGCTGGAGGGCGTGCACTGGGTCAGCGGCATCGAGCTGGGCATCCGGCTGCTGTCCTGGGTCTGGGTCCGCCGGCTGCTCGACGGCTGGGGCGGCGCGGCCGCGCTGTTCGAGGACGACCCGGAGGCGCTGCACCAGATCTGGCACCACCAGCGCTGGCTGGCCGCGTTCCCCAGCCGGGGGTCCTCGGCGAACAACCACGTCATCGCCGAGGCCGCCGGGCAGTTCGCCGCGGCCTGCGCCTTCGACTGGTTCCCCGAGTCGGAGCACTGGCGCGCGGAGGCGCTGAGCGCGCTGGACCGGCACCTGCGCGCCAACACCTTCCGCTCCGGCCTCAACCGCGAACTGGCCACCGAGTACCACGGACTCGTCCTGGAACTCGGCCTGGCCGCGCTGGCCGAGGCGGACGCCGCCGCCGTGCCCGTCCCCGCGACCGTCCGGCTGGTGCTGCTGCGGATGACCGACGCGCTCGCGGCCGTCGTGGACGACCGGCTGCGGCCCCCGCGCCAGGGGGACGCGGACGACGGGCACGGCCTGGTCGTGGACGGCGCGGGCACCGACCGCTGGGCCTCGCTGCTGGCCACCGGCGGCGCCGTGTTCGGCCGGCTCCCCTGGTGGCCGGCGGTGACCGGCACCGACGTGCGCACCCCGCTGCTGGCCGCGCTCCTGCGGCCGTACGGCACGGAGGTGCGGCGCCCGGCCGTCCGGCCGGTGCACTTCCCCGACGCGGGGATGACGGTCCTGCGCGCCGGGCAGGACATCTGGTGCCGCTGCGACGGCGGCCCGCACGGGTTCCTGTCGATCGCCGCGCACGGCCACGCGGACGCGCTGTCCGTGGAGGTGCGCCACGACGGGGTCGACGTGCTCGCCGACCCGGGGACGTTCTGCTACCACGGGCAGCCGGCGTGGCGGCGGTACTTCCGCTCGACCCTGGGCCACAACACCCTGGAGCTGGACGGCGCCGACCAGTCCGTCTCCGGCGGCCCCTTCCTGTGGACCCGGCACGCCCGCAGCCGCGTGCTGGTCGCGGACACCTCCGACCCGGCGGTGGGCCGCTGGCGCGCCGAGCACGACGGCTACCGGCCCACCGTCCACCGCCGACGGGTGGAACTGCGGTACGCCGAGCGGGAGTTGCGGATCCTCGACGAGGTGAGCGGGCCGGGCGGGGCCGTCCGGCTGGCGTTCCACCTCGGCCCGGCGGTCACCGCGGAGCTGACCGGGAACCGGGCCGTACTGACCTGGACCGGGGACGGCGGGCGGCGCTCCGCCGTGCTCGACCTGCCCGGGCAGCTGTCCTGGCGGGCGCACCGCGGCGAGAGCGACCCGCCGCTGGGCTGGTACTCCCCCGGTTTCGGCCGCAAGGAGCCCGCCACCACGCTGGTCGGCACCGGCGTCGCCGACGGCGCGCAGGCCTTCACCACCCTCCTCGGGTTCAACGGCGAGGGGTGAGGGTGGGGATGAGGGCGTGTCTGACGATTCGCGTTGGACCAGCGAGCGGCGTTGGGGTGCGTGCATCGCAAGGCGGAGGAGGGAGCCACTGCGGAGCATTGGCGACCGACGACAACGCGGCGAGGTGCGTGCCC
>NZ_JBEXJK010000352.1:0-8792 GCF_040609095.1 Kitasatospora sp. NPDC004799 | reverse complement strand
GGGTGCTCCGTGGGGAGCCCCCGGCCGACCGCCGTTCGTCCGTGTCCGGTTCGTCGGTTGCCGGAGGCTAGCGGGGCGCCCGGCCGGCGCCGGAGGCGAGCTCCTTGGCCGCCTCGGTGAGGTCCTTGGCGGTGTCGATGGCCCGCCAGTACACGCCCTGCGGCAGCTGGTAGCCCGCCAGCCGCTTGCCGCGGGCGAGTTGGGGGAAGGTGGTGCGCTCGTGGTCGCCCACGTCCGGCAGCAGCTCGGCGAACTCCGGGCTGAACACGTACAGGCCGGCGTTGATCAGGAAGGGCGAGGGCGGGGCCTCGATGAAGTCCAGCACGTTGCCGAACTGGTCGGTCTCCACCGCGCCCCAGGGGATCCGCGGCCGGGCCAGCGCGAGCGTCGCGACGGCGTCCCGCTCGTGGTGGAAGGCGGCCATCTCGCGCAGGCTGAAGCGGGTCCAGATGTCGCCGTTGGTGGCGTACCAGGGCTCCTCCGGGCGGGGCAGCGCCTTGGCCGCGTACTTGAGCCCGCCGCCGCGCCCGAGCGGCTCCGCCTCGATCACCGTGCGGACCCGCAGCGGCAGGTCCGCCTTGTCCAGCCACTCCTCCAGCACGTCGGCAAGGTGCCCGCAGGAGACCACGACGTCGGTGACGCCCTCCTCGGCCAGCCAGGCCAGCTGGTGGCCGAGGATCGGCGTGCCCGTCCCGGGGATCTCGACCAGCGGCTTCGGGCGGTCGTCCGTGTAGGGGCGCAGCCGGGAGCCCTGGCCGCCGGCCAGGATGACGGCCTGGGTGACGGGCGTCGTGGTCGGCCGCGGCGAGCGGGGCCGCGGGCGCGGGGCGGACGGGAGGTCGGCGGCGGGGCCGGAGTCAGCGGTCATGCCTGAACAATAAGGCGGCGGACGGGAGCGTCCACCGCCTCGGCGGCGCCGGGTTCCCGGGGCGCTGTGGCTGCTGAGGCGGGTGCGGCTCTACCGGCTGCCCAGGCCCTTCAACCCCTCGGGCCTCCTCAGCCGACGACGCCGGCCGCGAACGACCCGTCGCAGACCGGGCGGGCGAAGGAGCGGGCCCGCTGGACGTCGCCCTGGTACTTGCGCACCGCCGCCTTGCCCAGCTCGCCGGCCAGCGAGGTGCAGTACGGCGTCAGCGAGGGCTGCTCGCGCATCGAGCGCTCCAGCAGGTCGAGCGCGGCGGAGGGGTTCTTCGCGCGCAGCTCGTCCAGCAGCGCCACCCGCAGCGACTCCTGCGGGGCGAGCCCGTCCGAGGCCTTGGCCGCGGCGCCGGCCGCGCTGTCGGAGCGCCCGATCCCGGCGCCGTCGCCGCTGGAGGCCGCCACGACCTGCTGGTCGAGCCCGGTCGGCGGGGCCCACGGGACCCGGGTCACGGCGAGGGTGCCGGTGGTCACCAGGACGACCGGCAGGGTCAGGGCGACGGTCTGGCCGATACGGCGCACAAGCTGCTTCACCCTCAGGAGAGTAGCGGTGGGTACGGGCCGGATCGCCCTCCGTTACACCATCGAGTGACGCGGTGTCCGGATTCGTCCCCCTGCCGTGTTGACGCGGGGGTGTACGGACGGAGCCCGCCGGACCGCGAGGGTCCGACGGGCTCCGGGTGTCGCGCGAGGCGGCGTCAGTTGCTCAGGCGCAGGCCGGAGCTGGTGGAGAAGACGTGGGTCTCGTTGGCGATCGGCACGACGTGGATGGTCTCGCCGCGGGCCGGGATCTGGCGGCCGGGCACGCGGACGACCAGCTCGTGGTCCTGGCCGCCGATCTGGGTGGTGCCGTAGACGAAGCCGTCCGAGCCGAGCTCCTCGACCACGTTGACGGTCACCGCGACGCCCTCGATGCCGCCCGACGGGACGACCTCGAAGTGCTCGGGGCGGATGCCGACGGTCACCGTCTTGTCGGTGCCGGCGCCGGCCAGGTCCTCGCGGGAGATGTTCACGACCGAGCCGCCGAACTTCACGCCGCCGTCCACCAGCGGCACCTCGACCAGGTTCATGGCCGGCGAGCCGATGAAGCCGGCCACGAAGAGGTTGGCGGGCTTGTCGTACATGTTGCGCGGGGTGTCGACCTGCTGCAGCAGACCGTCCTTGAGCACCGCGACCCGGTCGCCCATGGTGAGCGCCTCGGTCTGGTCGTGGGTGACGTACACCGTGGTGATGCCCAGGCGGCGCTGGAGGCCGGCGATCTGGGTGCGGGTCGAGACGCGGAGCTTGGCGTCCAGGTTCGACAGCGGCTCGTCCATCAGGAAGACCTGCGGCTGGCGGACGATCGCGCGGCCCATCGCGACGCGCTGGCGCTGACCGCCGGAGAGCGCCTTCGGCTTGCGGTCCAGCAGCGCGGTGAGGTCGAGGATCTTCGCGGCCTCCTCGACCTTGGTGCGGATCTCCGCCTTGTTCACGCCGGCGATCTTGAGCGCGAAGCCCATGTTGTCGGCGACGGTCATGTGCGGGTAGAGCGCGTAGTTCTGGAACACCATGGCGATGTCCCGGTCCTTCGGCGGCAGGTGGGTGACGTCGCGGTCGCCGATCCGGATCGCACCGGTGTTGACGTCCTCCAGGCCGGCCAGCATGCGCAGGCTGGTCGACTTGCCGCAGCCCGAGGGGCCGACCAGCACGAGGAACTCGCCGTCCGCGATCTCCAGGTCCAGCGCGTCCACCGAGGGCTTGTCCGCCCCGGGGTAGACGCGGGTCGCCTTGTCGTACGTGACAGAAGCCATGGTCGTTGTTCTCCTTCACCGGCAGGAACGTGCCGGACGATCCGAGTAAAGGGGTCTGTTGTCGCTCCGCCAGCCGCCAGTGGTCTGAACCACTGCACGAACCGGCTCCCGGCGACGCTACCCGCGCTCCCGCCGCTTGTCAGCCCCCTCCCGACCCGATTTCGGCATCGGTTCCATCACGCCCACCCATCCCACCAACCCCCGGATATCCCCCCATCCCGTCACCCGCGCCCGGTAGACTGCCCCCGGTGCCGCCGTGACCCGTCGCGGACGGCCACCGTGCCTCCTTAGCTCAGCTGGCCAGAGCACCGCTCTTGTAAAGCGGGGGTCGTCGGTTCGAACCCGACAGGGGGCTCCGCGCAACGCCGAAGGGCCGGCCCGACACTCGTGTCGGGCCGGCCCTTCGGCGTTTGCCGCAGGTGTTACTCGGGCTGTGCGGCAGGTGTGCCGGAAGTGGTCGGCGGGCCGTCGCTGCGGGTCGGGCCGCGGCGGACACCCCGGAAGGCGGATCCCTTCGCCGTTCGCGCTTCGACTCGTTCGACGATTCGGTCGATGACGCGATGGGAGTCCTTCCACTTCATGGCCAGCCGATCATGGTCCATGCCGTGCTCGGCGACGATGTCCCGCAGCTGCTCGAGGTCGAGTCCGCCGAGGCGTGACCGAAGGCCGTCCTCCCCCGCTTCGGCGAAGACGGTGAAGGGGTCGATGACGCCCCTGGTACGCCGACTCGCCCTCGGCCGGCGATCGCCCGGTGGGGCCGGCGGGCTGACATCGGCCAGTGCTCTGGCGAGTGCCCTGGAGAACCGTGCTGTACGTGCCGCTTCCACCGCCACCGCCTCGGTGAGCCGTGCGAGTACCCCGGCGAGGCCGGGGTCGGATGCGCCGAGCCTCAAGAGGGCGTCCGCGGAGCGCTGTACGTGCAGGGCAAGTGCCTGTGGCTCGGGATCGACCGACTGCGGTTCCGTCGGACGTGCGTCGCTGACTGATTCCTGGAGATCGGTGAGGTCGTCCTTGTCGGTCACGCGAGCTCCTGGACCAGCTCGATGAATTCCTTCGTCATCGAGCGGAAGGTGTCGTACTGCCCCTGGTATCCGTACTTCTGTCGAAGCGTTCCGGTGCCCACGAATTCGGCGGACGCGGCGATCTGATTGGCCTCCGGGATGTAGGACGGTAGTACGACCGGAAGCTCGGAGTCGTTCTCCAGGCGGCGGATCGTGTTCATGTGCACGGTGGAGGCCTTCCGGTACTTGGTCACCACGATACCGACCTCGGCGATTTCCTCTCCCAGACTGTCGGCGAACGCCTTCACCCGCTGCTGGATCTGCGGAATGCCGTAGGTCGACAGCACGTCGGGGATTGTCGGGATGATGTATCCGTCGGAAATGCGGAGACCGTTCAGTGTGACGATTCCAAGGTTCGGCGGGCAGTCCACCAGGACGTAGTCGTAGTCGTCGAGGATCGATTTCACCGCCTTCCGCAGGAGGTCGGTCGGGTTGTTGGAGAAGAACCGGCCGGAAGGCATGGATGCCAGGCGGTCCTGTACGTCGATCAGGTCGAGCGAGGAGGGTAGCAGGTCGACCTGCCAGACGTCGTTCACCGGCGATACGCGTCGTTGCAGCGTCTTCTTGAGGTCGAAATGAGCGGCCTCGTCCTCCGGGCGGAGTGCGTCCTTGAACAGCGTGGCCAGCGTCAGGCCCTCATCGTTCAGGGACTTCCAGCGCTCTTCTCCGATCAGCACCGTAGTGAGGTTGGTCTGCGGGTCCAGGTCGATGACCAGAACCCTCTTGCGGAACTCTGCGGAGAGGAATTCGGCGAGCGCGACGGTCGTGGTCGTCTTGCCGACCCCGCCCTTCAAGTTGATGGTGGAGATGACATGAACCATGTGCTTCTTCCTCTGCTTTAGGTAACGGCGGATCTGAGTGGCCCGGAACACCGGGCCACTGCGGAGATCCGCGATCGGAGCAGGGAATCGCCTGTCGCGGTTGCGCCAGTTCGCGACGACAGTCCGGCCGACTCCGGCCATCTCGGCCACCTCGAACAGTCCGACGAGCTCGTCCGGCTCGGCCACCTCTGGCAAGACCCCTCCCGCGTGAACGTCATTCACGCCTGCGCCCCCATCGTTCAGATGGAACTGATGATGCGTCAACTCGGCTTGTCGGCAAGTTGATTGGACCCTAAAATCCGGGCGCGCGAGCACGTTGCGTCGGCGGCCCGGGCAGTCCGGGTCAGTCCGGGGTGGGGAGGGTGAGGGTGGCGAGGGCGCCGCCGGCGGGGTGGTTGGTGAAGGTGAGGGTGGCGCCGATGACGCGGGCGTGGCCGGTGGCGATGGTGAGGCCGAGGCCGTGGCCGCGGCCGCGTTCGGGGGCGTTGGTGCGGAAGCGCTGCGGGCCGTGCCGGAGGAGGTCCTCGGGGTAGCCGGGGCCGTGGTCGCGGACGGTGATCCGCGGGCCGTCGACGTGCAGGTGGACCGGGCCGGCGCCGTGGCGGTGGGCGTTGAGGAGCAGGTTGCCGAGGATGCGGTCCAGCCGGCGCAGGTCGGTGCGGACCTGCCGGTCGGCGGTGACCTCGACGGTGACGTCCAGCCCGGTGAGGGAGACGGTGCGGCGCGCCGCGCGTTCCAGCGGGACGGCGGAGAGGTCGGGGGACTCGGCGTCCGCGTCCAGGCGGGAGACCTCCAGCAGGTCCTCGACCAGGCCGCGCAGCGCCTGGACCCGGTTCTGCACGAGCTGGGTGGGCCGCCCGGGCGGCAGCAGTTCGGCGGCGGTGACCAGCCCGGTGAGCGGGGTGCGCAGCTCGTGGGCGACGTCCGCGGTGAAGCGCTGCTCGTCCTCCAGCCGCCGGTGCAGGGTGCGGGACATCAGGTCGACGGCGGCGGCGAGGTCGGCCACCTCGTCCTTGCCGTCGACGAGTTCGCCGATCCGGGTGTCCGTCCCCCCGGCCGCGATGCCCCGGGCGGCGGTGGCCGCGGTGCGCAGTCGGCGGCTGATCCGGTCGGCGACGAGCACGCCGGCCAGCACGGTGGTGAAGACCGCGGCGACGACGGTGAGCAGGATGATCCGGTCCAGGTCGGCGATGGCCTGCCGGTGCTGGGCGAAGTCCACCCGGACGGACAGCACCCCGTCCTGCACCGGGCCGGCCGCCCACATCGACTCCCCGGCGCCGTCGGCGGCGAGCAGCGAGCCGTGCCGGCCGCCGGAGGCGAGGGCGCGCAGCCGCTCGGGCAGGGCCGGGTCGTTCACCACGGCGCCGCGGCCGGCCGGGGCGCCGCCGCGGGCGTAGCCGTCCCGCGCGGAGTCGAGGGCGGCGAGGGCGGCGGAGCGGGCCTGGTCGACGTGCTGACGGATCATCGCCTGGTGGACCAGCAGGCCGACGGCCACCGCGACCAGGACGGCGATGGCGGCGACGGCGGTGGCGATCTGGCGGCGCAGGGTCATGCCGGACGCCGCAGCTTGTAGCCGAACCCGCGGACGGTCTCGATCCGGCCGGAGCCGATCTTGGCGCGCAGCCGCTGCACGTGGACGTCCACGACCCGGGTGTCGGCGCCCCACTCGTAGTCCCAGACGCGTTCGAGCAGGGTCGAGCGCTCCAGCACGATCCCGGGCGCGGCGGTGAACTCCAGCAGCAGCCGCAGTTCGGTGGGGGTGAGCGGGACGAGGCCGCCGTCCACCCGGACCTCCATGCTGTCGGTGTCCACCTGGAGGCCGTCGAAGCTGCGCACGGCGGGGGAGGGCGCGGGGGCCTCCGGCGGCTGCGGGGCCGCGGTGGCGTCGGCGGTCGGCGGGAAGGCGGTGGGCGGAGCGGCGTCGGCGGTCGGCGGGAAGGCGGTGAGCGGCGCGGCGGCCAGCGCGGCGTCGGCGGGCGCCGGGGCGTCGGCCGTCGGGACGACCCGGATGCGGCGCAGCACGGTGCGGATCCGGGCGACCAGGACGGCGCTCTCGAAGGGCTTGACCACGTAGTCGTCCGCCCCGGCCTCCAGCCCGGAGACCACGTCCACCGGGTCGGTCCGGGCGGACATCATCAGGATCGGCAGCTGGCTCTCCTCCCGGATCCGGCGGCACAGGCCGACCCCGTCGAGCAGCGGCAGCATGACGTCCAGCAGGAGCAGGTCGGGCCGCACGGCGTGGAAGGCCTCCAGCCCCTCCAGGCCGTCGGCCGCCGTGGTGACCGGGAAGCCGTAGCGCTCCAGGGCCATCCGGGTGGCCTCGCGGATCACCTCGTCGTCCTCGACCAGGAGGATGTGCGGGTGGGCGGGGGTGCTGGTGGCTGCGGGGGTCATCGCTTCGCTTCCGGGAGCACGACGGGGGCGGACGGAACGGCGGGAACGGCGGCGCCGGCGGGGGCGGTGGACGCGGCGGGGGCGGAGGGCGCGGTGGACGGCCGCACGGCGCGCGGGGACGGGACGACGGCCTCGGGGACCGCCTGCTTCGGCGCGAACGGGGTGGGACGCGCCGGTGCCGGGCCGGGTTCGGGTTTGGAGGTGGGCGGCCGGCCGTCCTCCGGGGCGGTGGGCGGGAGCAGCCCGAGGCCCTCGTCCTTGCGTTCCTTCAGGGCGAGCCTGGTCCCGTCCCACGCGTAGTGGCTGCTGGTCAGGACGTTGACGCCGGTCGGCTCGAACAGCCAGAGGTCGGCGCCGACGGTCGAGGCGGTGAACGTCGGCAGCACCTGGACCTGGAGGACCGGCAGCAGGCGGTCCTCGGCGAGGGTGTAGACGTGCAGCACGGCCCGCCCGGGGGTGGCGACGACGGTGATCAGCTCGGGCTGACCGTCCCCGGTGAGGTCGCGGAACTCGGGGGCGCGGACCTCGCAGCCGGTGCAGGAGGCGAGCGCCTGCCGCTCCTCCGGGCCCACCTTCGGGTCCTTGGCGAGGACGGCGCGGACGTCGACCGCGGTGATGTCGCGCCCGGGGACGGTCAGGTCCGGTACGGGCTGCGGCGGCTCCTGGGTGGCCCCGGTCGCGGGCGTGGCCGGCGGCGGGGAGGCGGGCAGCTGCGGCCAGAGCGGGCGGGACACCGGCGGCGGCGCGACGGCCTGGAGCGGGCCCTGGTCGCGCAGGCCGCCGGGGGTGGCCCGGCCGAAGGCCAGGGCGGCGAGGGCGAGGACGACGACCAGGCCGGCCAGGGTGGCCACCGGGACGGCGCCGGGTCGGCGGCGGGGTGGTGGTGTTGCTGCCACGGTCGGTGCTCGTCCTCCTGCTCTCTGGCGACGCCTCGGCCGTCGCTCCCGTCACTGCCGCCCCGGTGGTAGGTCGTACGGACGGCGTCCGACGGTTCCGCGGCGGTGTGTGGGCCCCGGGTCGTGGGCCGTGGGCCTTGGGCCTTGGGCCTTGGGCCTTGGGCCGCGTTCCGCCGGCCCGGGCCGGGTCAGGTCAGGTCCGCCAGCACGATGATGTTGTCCGTCCAGTGGCCGTCCGAGCCGATCTGCCCGCCGCAGGTGATCAGCCGGAGCGCGGGCGCGGGCGTGTCGCCGTACACCTGGGCGGTCGGGAAGCGGTCCTTGGCGGCCTGGAGCAGCGCGCGGACCTTGAAGTCCACGGTGCTGCCGTCCGCGCGCCGGATCCGGATCAGCGCTCCGGGCCGCAGTTTCGGCAGCTGCTTGAAGACCGCCGGGCCGTGCGCGGTGTCGTAGTGACCGATGAGCACGGCGGGGCCGGTCTCGCCGGGGGTGGGGCCGTTGCGGTACCAGCCGACCTCGTCGCCCCGGTCGGCCGACGGCACCTCGACCGTGCCGTCGGGGTTCAGGCCGAGGTCGGCCACCGGCGCGTCCACTCCGACGGAGGGGACCAGCAGCCGGGTCGGCGGCGAGGGCGGGTACGGCTTCGGGGCGGTGGGGGCGGTCGGAGCGGTGGGGGCGGCGCCGGTCGCGGCCGGGGTGCCCGGTGCCGCCGCCGGGGTGTCGGTTCCGGTGCCGTGTCCGGAGGTCTCGACCCGTACCACCGGGGTCTCCCGGCCGGACAGGGCGAGCGAGGTGCCGAGCACCAGGCAGAGCAGGCCGGCGGTGCCGAAGGCGGTACGGCGCAGCGGGCCGGGGCCGGGCCGGGCGGCGCGTCGGCGGCTGTCCTGGTACCGCCGCCGCCCACCGCCGTGA
>NZ_JBEXJK010000351.1:0-8815 GCF_040609095.1 Kitasatospora sp. NPDC004799 | reverse complement strand
GCGGCGTCACCCGCGGCCGCCGGGGCG
Organism: Kitasatospora sp. NPDC004799; assembly: GCF_040609095.1. Taxonomy (NCBI): domain Bacteria; kingdom Bacillati; phylum Actinomycetota; class Actinomycetes; order Kitasatosporales; family Streptomycetaceae; genus Kitasatospora; species Kitasatospora sp. NPDC004799. The sequence goes on along the minus strand of NZ_JBEXJK010000351.1, from coordinate 8,788 downwards.
GAGGAGCCGGGCCCCTGGGCGGCGCGGTCGCCGACGGCGCCGGAGGAGCAGCCGACGGCCGTCGCGGCGAGCAGGACGGCCGCGGCCACGGCCAGGGCACGGCGGGCGGGAGCCGGCACGGGTTCCTCCAACGGGGTGCGCGGGGGCGGCGGTCGCCGGGGAGCCGGAGACCGCGCCAGCGGACACTACCGTGCCGGTGGGCCGACGGGGTGACGCCACGTCCGGGCGCGCGAAGCCTTCGCCGGGCGTGCGGAACCGTTTCCGCGCGGTCGCGCTCCGGACGGCGGGACGGGGAGCCCGACGGGCCGGCACCGGAGTCCGGAGAGCGCGTCGGCCCGCCTAGTGCTCCAGGATCCAGTCCGTCACCAGCTCCTCCAGCACCCCCAGCGGCAGGCTGCCGTGCCCGATCAGCTGGTGGTGGAACTCCCGGACGTCGAACCGGGCGCCGAGCACGGCCTGGGCCCGCTCGCGGTGCCGCACGATCTCCCGGCGGCCGATCAGGTAGGCGGTGGCCTGGCCCGGCCAGGCGATGTAGCGGTCGATCTCGTTGCGGATGTTGGCCTCGGGGGTGGCCGTGTTGGCCCGCACGAAGGCCTTCGCCCGCTCCCGGGACCAGCCGTAGTGGTGCATCCCGGTGTCCACCACCAGCCGGACCGCCCGCAGCGCGTCCAGCGAGAGCATGCCGAACCGGGACAGCTCGGAGCCGTACAGCCCCATCTCGTCCGCGAGCCGCTCGGTGTACAGCCCCCAGCCCTCGACGTGGGCGGTCAGCCGGCCGCTCGGGTTGCGGCGGAACCGCGGCAGGTGGTGCAGGGTCTGTGCGACGGCGAGCTGGAGGTGGTGGCCGGGCACGCTCTCGTGGAAGGCGATCGCCTCGTACTCGTAGCCGAACCGGGTCTCCGGGCGCAGCGTGTTGATCCAGTGGGTGCCGGGCAGCCCGCCCGGGCCCGGCGGCTGGTAGTAGGCCAGCGGCGCGGTCTCCGCCTCGATCGGGTCGATCTCCCTGGTCACGCAGTCGGCGATCGGGTACGGGCGGAACCAGTCGGCGGAGGCCCGGCGGGCCCGCTCCAGCGCGCCGTCCACCAGGGCGACGATCTCGGCCGCGCTGCCGAAGCGCAGCGAGGGGTCCTCGCGCAGCGCGGTCAGGACGGCCGCGGGGTCGGTGACGCCCAGCACCTTGCCGCCCAGCTCGGCGAACTCCTCGCGCAGCGCCGCGACGGCCTCCAGGCCGATCCGGTGCACCTCCTCGGGGGTGAGCCCGGGCCGGGTGAAGCGGGCGACGGCGTCCGCGTAGCCCTCGGCGCCGCCCGGCACGTGGCAGACCCCGGCCTTGTCGTCCGGCCGGGCGCCCGGCGCCAGCCGCTGGGCCAGCCCGGCCCGGAAGCGGGCCACCGCCGGGCGGACGGCGTCGCGCACCAGGGCGTGGGCGCGCTCGAACTCAGGGCGGCCGGCCAGCGGCCGCAGCAGCTTGTCCTCGGCCGGGGCGGTGGCGAGGTGGGCGTCCAGCTGGGCGACGGCCGCGTCGACCCCGCTGCGCAGCGGACGGCGGCCCTCCTCGGCGGCCTCCAGGGTGCGGCGCAGGACGGCGTCGAAGTACCCGGGCAGCGCGGCGAGGCGTTCCAGGTGGGCGTCGGCGCCCTCCTGGTCGACCGAGGTCATGGTGAGCGCGGAGAAGGCCTCGTTCTGCGGGGCGACGACGGTCGCCGAGACGCTGAACTCGTCCAGGCCGTGGGTGATCCGGCCGATGCCGTTGTCGAGCAGCCGGGCGAGCACCCGGTGGGTGATTCGGTCCTCGCCGGCCAGCGCGTCCAGGGGGATCGCGGCCAGCCGGTCGGCGAAGCCCCGCAGCGCCTCGCGGTGGCGGTGCGCGGCCGCGCGGGACGGGTCCGGCACCAGGTGGGCGTAGCCCTCGACCCCGCTGAGGCTCGCCTCGAAGGGGTTGTGGGTGTTCTCGGCGGCGAAGAACTCGTCCGCGAGTGCGGCGAGTCCGGCGTGCTGAGGCTGCTGCTCGATCACTGGTCCCCCTGGTCCGTGCGGTCGGTGCGGCACGGGGTGCCCTGGGGCGCCCCGATCCCGCCGATTATTCGGAGCGACCGGCGGCCCGGTCAATACGCGCCGGAGGGCGGGGAGTTCCGCCGGCGGCCGGTGTCGGTCACGCCGCCGACGAGCCGGACCGGCGCTGCGGCCGAAGCCGGATCAGTGCCGCGACCGGGACCGGATCAGTGCCGCGGCCGGGGCCGGATCAGCGCCCGTCCGCGGGCCCCCGGACCCGCCCGGGCACGACTGTGCCGACGCCCGTCGGGACGGACGCCGGCACCATCAGGGGGAGGGCGGGTCAGCGGGCCTGGGCGTCCTTCGCCTCCTTGGCAGCCTTGGCGGCGGCCTCCTTCTCGTGCTTCTCCTTGATCCGGGCGGTCTCCTTGCGGACGTCCACCTGGTTGGCGCGCTCGTGCTGGAGCCAGAGCGGGTTCTCGTCCTTGAGCGCCTCGATCTGCTCGGTGGTGAGCGCCTCCGTCACGCCGCCGCGGGCCAGGCCGGAGATCGAGATGCCGAGCTTGGCGGCGACCACCGGGCGCGGGTGCGGGCCGTTCTTGCGCAGGTCCTGGAGCCACTGCGGCGGCTCGGCCTGCAGCTTGTTCAGCTCCTCGCGGGAGACCACGCCCTCCTGGAAGTCGGTCGGCGCGGCGTCGAGGTAGATCCCCAGCTTCTTGGCCGCCGTGGCCGGCTTCATGGTCTGGCTGGTCTTCTGCTTGAGCGATGTCATGGTGACAAGGGTAAGGGAGTGCGCGGGCGCTTCCGGTCACGGTCGGTAGCCTTGCCCTGTGACAGACATGCAGGTGAACCCCTCCTTCCGGCTCGTGTACGTCCCGGGCGTGACCCCCGGCAAATGGGTCAGGGTCTGGAGCGAGCGGCTCCCGGACGTGCCGCTGGACCTCCTCGCGGTGCCGTTCGGCGACGGCGAGCGCCTCCTGCGCGAGGGCGGCGCGGACGCCGGGCTGGTCCGGCTGCCGGTCGACAAGGACGTGCTGAGCGCGATCCCGCTCTACACCGAGACCACCGTCGTGGTCTTCCCCAAGGACCACTGGCTCGCCGCCGCCGAGGAGGTCTCACCGGCCGACCTGGCCGAGGAGGTGGTCTTCCACCCGCTCGACGACACCCTCGGCCTCACCGCCGACACCCTGCCCGGGCGCCCCGCCATCGCCCGCCCGGACAGCACGGCGGACGCGATCGAGCTGGTCGCGGCGAACGTCGGCGTGCTGCTGGTGCCGCAGTCGCTGGCCCGGCTGCACCACCGCCGGGACCTCACCTACCGGCCGGTGACGGAGGCGCCGCAGTCCCAGGTGGCGCTGTCCTGGCCGCAGGAGCGGACCACGGAGCTGGTGGAGGAGTTCATCGGGATCGTCCGCGGCCGGACGGTCAACAGCTCGCGCGGGCGCGGGGCCGGGCAGGCGGCGCCCGAGGCGCAGCCGAAGAAGGCGGCGGCCGGCCGGGGCAGGCCGCAGCAGCAGAAGGCCGGCGGGCAGAAGAGCGGCGCGCAGAAGGCGGGCGGGCAGAAGACCGGCGGGCAGCGGGCGGGGTCGCCGAAGGGTGGTGGCGCCAAGGCCGGGGGCGCCAAGGCCGCCGGTCGGGGCGCGGCGGCCCGGCGCGGCAGGCCGAAGCGCTGACCGTGGCGTAGCGTCGGCCCCGTTCGCAGCCGTCGAGCGGGAGGAACGGGGCCGTGTGGCACGACCTGGTGGCCGTCCAGATGCCGATCGTGGAGAAGATCCTCCGCACGGTCGCCGTCTACGCACTGATCCTGGTGCTGTTCCGGCTCGCCGGGAAGCGCGGGCTGGCGGGGATGAACACCTTCGACATGGTGGTCGTCTTCCTGCTCTCCAACGTGGTGCAGAACGCCATCATCGGCAGCGACAACAGCCTGCTCGGCGGCGTGATCGGGGCGGTCACCCTGATCGCGGTGAACGCCGTCGTCATCCGCTGGCTCGCCCGGGACCCGAGGGCGGCCCGGCTCCTGGAGGGCACCGCCACCACCGTGGTGGAGGACGGCCGGCTGGTGCCCGGCGCGCTGCGCAGCCTGGCGCTGCGCCCGTCCGAGCTGGAGCACGCCGTCCGGATCCAGAACGGCGACGACATCGGTGAGGTCGCCCGGGCCCGGCTGGAGCCGGACGGGCAGCTGCTGGTCGCCCTCAAGGCGGACGAGCAGAGCGCCACCCGGGGCGACGTCGAGGACCTGCGGCGCCGGCTGGCGGAGATCGAGCGGCTGCTCACCGCCATCGCCGCCGACCGCCGCCCGCCCGGCTGACGCGGGTTCAGCCCCTCGGCCGCCCAGCCCCCCGCCCGTTCAACCTCCCCGGCCGTTCAGCCCCCGCCCGTTCAGCCCCCCGGCCGTCGAGGCCATACGGGTGGACGGTCACCGGCGGACGTCCGCCGGGGCAGGGGCCTCGGCGCGGCGGCGCCGGGAGGCGGTGAGCGCCACGGTGGCGGCCAGGGCGAAGCCGAACCCGGCGGAGAGCAGGTGGCCGACGGTGGTGAAGTCCGGGAGCGGGCCGGGCCACGCGCCGCCGCCGGCGAGCGGCCAGGCGACGACGAAGGCGGCCCAGGGCAGCCGGGCCCGGCGGGGCACGCCGAGGGTGGCGAGGGCGAGGACGGTCTGCGCGCCGTAGCTGATGCCGTAGTCCGAGGCCTGCCGCACGCCCTCCGGGTACCAGCCCTGCCGCAGGGCGAGCAGGATCACCGCGGCGGTGACCAGGGTGGCGAGGACGTGCCCGCCGAGGAAGACGGCGGCGGCGCGCGGGCCGCCGAAGCGGCGTTCGGTCCAGGCGAGGCAGCAGCCTACGCCCAGGCCGAGGGTGATCAGGGTGCTGCCGAAGCCGGTGGTGAGGACCTCGGTGAGGGTGCCGTCGAAGAGCAGCGCGCTGCCGAGCAGGGCGGTGACCGGGTGGTCGTGCAGGTTGTCGAGGTTGGTGCTGACGTGGTCGCGGAGCGCGTCCGCGCGGTCCGCGGCGAGCACGCTCCCGACCCAGACGTGGCCGAGCAGGAGCAGCACGACGTAGCCGAAGGTCAGCGGCGAGCGGCGCGGGTACGTCCGGACGGCGCGGAGCGGCCCGGTCAGGAGCCCCCGTGGGGTGCGAGCGTTCATGGTCTGGTGGTGTCCCGGTCAAGCGGCCTGGTTCCGGCCGGCGCCCGTACGGCCGGCCACGCCGGGACAGTACCGAAGCCCCGTCACCCGCGCCCGGCCGGAGTCCCGTCGGCGGAGTCCGGCCCGGAGCCCCGTCAGCGGACCCGGCGGGTCAGCCGCGCGGTGAAGGGCCGGGGTGCCAGGGAGGCGCTGCGGGTGGGGCGGACGGGCCGGCCGGGCGTGGGGGTGACGGTCCAGCGGGCGGCGATGGTGGCGATGGCGAGGACGGCCTCGGTGGTGCCGAAGGCGTCGCCGATGCAGCGGCGGGCGCCGAGGCCGAAGGGCGTGTAGGTGCCGGGGGCGGGGCGGGCGGTGGTGAGCCAGCGGTCGGGGTCGAAGCGGTCGGGGCGGGGGAAGAGGTCGGCCCGGCGGTGCAGCAGGTACGGGCTGTACAGCAGGGTGGCGCCGGCCGGGATGCGGTGGCCGCCGAGCTCGGTGTCGGTGGTGGCGGTGCGGCTGAGGATCCACGGTGGCGGGTAGAGCCGCAGGGTCTCGCTGACGATCCGGGCGGTGAGCGGGAGCGCGGGCAGGTCCTCGTGGCGGGCGGGGCGGCCGTCCAGGACGGTGTCGAGTTCGGCGTGCAGCCGGGTCCGGACGGCCGGGTTGGCGGCGAGCAGCGTCCAGGCCCAGGAGAGGGTGGCGGCGGTGGTCTCCATGCCGGCCAGCAGGAAGGTGACCACCTGCTCGTGGACCTCGGCGTCGGACAGGTGCCGGCCGTCCTCGTCCGTCGCGGCGAGCAGCGTGGAGAGCAGGTCGTGCCGGTCGGTGCCGGCGGCGCGGTAGTCGGCGATCAGCCGCCGGGTGATCTCCCGCAGGTCCTGCTGGGCGCGGCGGAAGCGGCGGTTGCCGGGGGTGGGGAGGCGGTCGGCGCCGGGCAGCGGCAGCATCGCCCGCCGGCCGACGCCGTGGGTCACCACGTCCATGATCCGGTGCAGCGGCAGCGCGCCGGCCCGCTCGTGCGCGGCGAACAGGCAGCGGGCGGTGACGGCGGTGGAGAGCCGGTGCATCGCGGCGGGGACGTCGATCACGCCGCCGTCGCGCCAGCGGGCGGTGGCGCCGGCGATCTCCTCGGCCATCAGCGCGGCGTAGTCGGGCAGCCGGTCGCGGTCGAACGCGGGCTGCAGCATCCGGCGCTGGCGCCGGTGGGCGGCGGCCGGGCAGGTGGCGAGGCCGTTGCCGAGGACCTCCCGGGCCTTGTCCAGGAGCGGCCCGCCCTTGTCGAAGGTGCGGTCGTCGGTGAGCAGCAGGCGCACCAGTTCGGGGTGGCAGACCACGTACGCGCGCAGCGGGCCGAGCCGCAGCCGGACGAGGTCGCCGTGGGCGGGCAGTCCGGCGACGAACTCGTGCGGGCGGTGCAGCAGGGCGGCGGCGTGGCCGAGCAGCGGGAGGCCGCCGGGGGCGGTGGCCGCGGTGAACCGGGTGGTCGGGAAGAAGGGGGTCGGCACGGGCGGCACCTTGGTTCGGGCGGAAGGACCGGGACGAATCGCGAACGTGATCTTTCCCGGCGGCGTGCGGCGAAACGATCGCGGACCGGCGGACGGGGTGAACGCGGGGGCGCGGGCCGAACGGTCGTGCGCCCTCGAAGATTTGAGGGACCGTTTACCCGCCCGGGGCGTCCCGGGCCCGCGACCGCCGACGATCCTGCCTACACTCGAACCCTTGCGAGATTACCGGTCAGTAGAGCCGGGCGGGAACGACCGGCCGGAGCGATCGCCGGACGGCGGAACGTCCGGCAGGGAGTGGGGAGTTCGGATGACCGACGAGCGGGTCCACGCGTTCGCCGACGACGCCCTGGGCGCCTACGACGCGGTGGCGCTCGCCGCGCTGGTGCGGTCCGGCGACGTCAACCCGAGGGAGCTGGTCGGCGCGGCCGTCGACCGGGCCGCCCGGGTGGACGGCACGCTGCTGCCCGTCGCCCACGCTTCGTACGACAAGCCGCAGATCAGCCGGGAGGGCATCGGCGGTCCGCTGTGGGGCGTGCCGACCTACCTCAAGGACAACGTGGACCTGCGCGGCCTGCCGACCGCGATGGGCAGCGAGGCCTACCGCGCCCGCCCGGCCCGCCGCAACGCGCGCTTCACCGACCAGTTCCTCGCCACCGGCCTGGCCGTGCTCGGCAAGACCCGGCTGCCCGAGTTCGGCCTCAACGCCTCCACCGAGTTCGCCACCGCCCAGCCGGTGCGCAACCCGTGGAAGCCCTCGCACTCGGCCGGCGCCTCCTCGGGCGGCGCGGCGGCCCTGGTGGCCTCCGGCGTGGTGCCGATCGCGCACGCCAACGACGGCGGCGGCTCGATCCGCATCCCGGCGGCCTGTTGCGGGCTGGTCGGGCTCAAGCCCACCCGGGGCCGGCTGGTCACCAACGCCCAGGGCGGAAAGCTGCCGATCGACCTGGTCACCGACGGGGTGCTGACCCGTTCGGTGCGCGACACCGCCGCGTTCTTCGCCGCCGCCGAGCGGCACCACGGCAACCCGAAGCTGCCGCCGCTCGGACTGGTCGAGGGGCCGGGCGGGCAGCGGCTGCGGATCGGCCTGGTGGTGGACTCGCCGATCGCCAGGACCGACGAGCCGACCCGGCGGGTGGTCGAGGAGACCGCCGCCCGGCTGGAGGCGATGGGCCACCTGGTCGAGCCGACCGCGCTGCCCTTCGGCGAGGAGTTCTCCCGCGACTTCGTCAGCTACTGGGGCTACATCGCCTGGGCCATCGCGGCCACCGGCCGGCTGCTGATCGACCCGAGCTTCCGGGCCGGGCGGCTGGACGGCCTGACCACCGGGCTGCGCCGCCGCTTCCAGGCGGAGTTCCCGCAGACCCCCGGCGTGCTGCGGCGGCTGCGCCGGGCCGAGGGCGTGTACGCGCGGATCTTCCACCGCCACGACGTGATCCTCTCCCCGGTGCTCGCCCACACCGTCCCGCCGATCGGGCACCTGAGCCCGAACGTGGACTTCGACGAGCTGATCGAGCGGCTGCTGCGCTACGTCGCCTTCACCCCGGTCAACAACGTGACCGGCGGCCCGGGCATCGCCCTGCCGGCGGGCTCGGCGCCCAGCGGGCTGCCGGTCGGGGTGCATCTGTCGGCGGCGCACGGGCAGGAGCGGCTGCTGCTGGAGCTGGCCTTCGCGCTGGAGGCGGAGCGGCCCTGGCGGCGGATCCAGGACTGAAACCGGTCCGAAGGTCCGAAGGCGTGAGCCCGGCCCGAGCCCGAGCCCGGCCTGAGCACGGGCGGCGCCGGCGCTCAGCGCACCGGCGCCGCCACCGCCCGGGCCGCGTGCACCTCGTGGTGCAGCCGGGCCAGCGCGCAGTCCGGCGCCAGGAGGTCCGGCTCCGCCTCCGGCAGCGGCTCGCCGGTGCGCAGCGCCTCGGCCAGGTCGGCCAGCTCCCGGGCGACGGCGGCGACCTCGGCGGGCGTCGGCACCGGCGCGCCGTGCTCGACCCGGACCCGGGTGGCGGTGGTGGCGTCCACGATCCGCTCGACCGCGATCACCACCGGCCACCACGCCTGCGCCCGGGCCCCGACCGGCGGCGGCTCGGTGAGCGCCCGCTGGAACTCGCTACGCACCGTGGAGAGGTCCCGGTAGAGCCGCCGTTCACCGGGACGGCGTCGAGCCTGATGAACC
>NZ_JBEXJK010000350.1:0-8838 GCF_040609095.1 Kitasatospora sp. NPDC004799 | reverse complement strand
CCCGGGCGCGGGCCCCGGCCCGCCGCCGGTCAACGCCATGGGCCCGGGGGCGAACGGGACATCGAACCCGTCCGACCCACGGCCACCGACGCTCAGGACCGATCAGGACCGCTCACGGAGCACCCGAGGCGCTCCGGCCGGGGCTCCGACCTCCTTCAGGCCCGGGACTCAGACCGCCTTCAGGTTCGGCACCTGCCAGTCGATCGCCCCGCCGCCGAAGGAGTCCAGCGCGGCGTTGATCTGCGAGAACGGACGGCTGCCGAAGAACAGCTTGGCCGACAGCGGCGACGGGTGCGCCCCCTGCACCACCACGTGCTTGGCGGTGTCGATCAGCGGCAGCTTCTTCTTCGCGTAGTTGCCCCACAGCACGAAGACCACCGGCTCCTCGCGGTCGCTCACCGCCTTGATCACCGCATCGGTGAACTTCTCCCAGCCCTTCGCCTTGTGCGAGTTGGCCTCGTGCGCGCGGACCGTGAGCACCGCGTTGAGCAGCAGCACGCCCTGCTCGGCCCAGTGCATCAGGTAGCCGTTGTCCGGGGCGGGGATGCCCAGGTCGGCGTCCAGCTCCTTGAAGATGTTGCGCAGCGACGGCGGCGTCCTGGTGCCGGGCAGCACCGAGAAGCTCATGCCGTGGGCCTGGCCGTTGTCGTGGTACGGGTCCTGGCCGAGCACGAGCACCCGGACCTTGTCGTACGGAGTGGCCTCCAGCGCGGCGAACTCCTGGCCGCTCGGGGGGAACACCTCGTGCTCCGCGCGCTGGGCCGCCACGAAGGCCGCCAGCTCGGCGAAGTAGGGCTTCTCCGTCTCGGCGCCCAGCACCCCGCGCCAGGACTCGGGCAGCTCCAGCCCGCCGCCCGCGCCGGCCTCGACCACGCCCGCCTCGACCGTGTCCGTCACGACATCTACCTCCAACACCGCGGCTGCTGCGCCGCACGCCCTCTTTCCCCCGAACGCTACACAGCCCCACCGACAATCCACTCCCCCGGAGCCGACCACCGGCACGAGGGACTCCGCCCCACCGACCGACCCGCCGACCGACCCGCCGACCGATCTCCGGACACGGAGCGGCCCCGCCCCGACGACCGGCCGGAACGGGGCCCGCGACGGCACCGCGGAGGTCAGACCAGCTCGACCAGGTCCGCGATCGACTTGACCACGCGGGACGGCCGGTACGGGAAGCGCTCCACGTCGGCGGCGGAGGTCAGCCCGGTGAGCACCAGGACGGTCTCCATGCCGGCCTCCATGCCCGCGACGATGTCGGTGTCCATCCGGTCGCCGATCATCACCGCCGTCTCGGAGTGGGCGCCGGCGGTGTTCAGCGCCTCGCGCATCATCAGCGGGTTGGGCTTGCCGACGAAGTACGGCTCCACCCCGGTCGCCTTGGTGATCAGGGCCGCGACCGAACCGGTGGCCGGCAGCACGCCCTCGGTGGAGGGGCCGGTCTCGTCCGGGTTGGTGCAGATGAACCGGGCGCCCTGGTTGATCAGGCGGATCGCCTTGGTGAGCGCCTCGAAGGAGTAGGTGCGGGTCTCGCCGAGCACCACGTAGTCGGGGTTGTTGTCGGTCAGCACGTAACCGGCCTGGTACAGCGCGGTGGTGAGCCCCGCCTCGCCGATCACGTACGCGGTGCCGTTCGGCCGCTGGCTCTTGAGGAACTTGGCCGTGGCCAGGGCGGAGGTCCAGATGCACTCCTCGGGCACCTCCAACCCCATCCCGGCGAGCCGGGCGCTGAGGTCGCGCGGGGTGTAGATGGAGTTGTTGGTGAGGACCAGGAACGGCTTGCCGGACTCCCGCAGCTTGCGCAGGAACTCCTTCGCCCCGGGGATCGGCGTGCCCTCGTGGATGAGGACCCCGTCCATGTCGGTCAGCCAGGACTCGATGGGCTTGCGCTCTGCCACGTAGGTGTCTCCCTCGATCTTGCAACGGTACTGAACGATCTCGCACATCGCTCCGGACCGGACACCCTCGGCCGGCCGGGCGCCGCAGGCTGCCCCAACGCCGACCAGCGTAGTCGTCCGCCGTCGTGTCCGACCCGCCTGTCCGTACAGCGGGAGGGACCCGCCGGACGGGTCAGCGCGGCAGCACGGTGATCCCGAGCATCCGCGCACCGGTCTCGGTGCGGGGCCGGTGGCGGCTGCCCGGCGCGAACACCACGTACGTGCCGGGTCCGTGGCGCTCCTCCCCCTCGATCACCTCGCCGCTCAGCACGAAGTAGCGCTCCTCGGTGGCGTGCACGTCGACCTCCGGCCACTCGCTCCCCGGCGCGAAGTCGATCAGCCAGCCTCTGGCGTACTCGGTCCTCGGCAGCCTGCGGCGCACGATCCCGGGCACGACCTCGACGGGTTCGACCTCCTCGACCTGAACGGTGGTCTTCAGTGCGGTAGCTCCATCGGTTTCGCTCATGGAGCCACTGTGCGACAGGTCGGTGCCCGGCTTCGAGAGTCCCGAAAGACATCCGTGGATATATTCGTGCCATGCGCCGTCACCGCGTGGTCGCCCTGCTGAACCCGCCGCAGTCACCCTTCGAACTCGCCTGCGCCGGCGAGGTCTTCGGCACCGTCCGCGCAGGGGTGCCGGTGCGCTACGACTTCCAGGTGTGCACCGAGCACCCCGGGCCCGTCCCGACCACCGTCGGCTACTCGATGCTCGTCGACACCGGGCTGGCCGCCCTGAAGCAGGCGGACACCGTGATCGTCCCGGGCTGGCATCCGCCGGGCGGACCGGTGTCGTCGGCCGTTCTGACCGCGCTCCGGGACGCCCACCGGCGCGGGGCCAGGATCGTCGCCATCTGCACCGGCGCGTTCCTGCTGGCCCGGGCCGGACTGCTCGACGGCCGCCGCGCCACCACCCACTGGTGCCGCACCGACCAACTCGCCGCCGACTTCCCCGACGTCGAGGTGGACCCGGACGTGCTGTACGTGGACCACGGCGACGTGGCGACCAGCGCCGGGACCGGTGCCGGCATCGACCTCTGCCTGCACCTCGTCCGCTCCGACCACGGCGCCGCGTACGCCGCCCGGATCGCCCGGAGCATGGTCCTGCCCCCGCACCGGGAGGGCAGTCAACTCCAGTACGCCGTACGGCCCGCCCCCGCCAGGACGGACGAGTCGCTGGCCCCGCTGCTGGAATGGGCCTCCTCCCGGCTCGACGCCCGCCTGACCCTCGACCGGCTCGCCGAGCACGCCGGGCTGTCCAGCCGCACGCTCGCCCGACGCTTCACCCGACAACTCGGCACCAGCCCCGGCCAGTGGCTGCTCCGTCAACGCATCGAGGCAGCACGGGTTCTGCTGGAGCAGACCGACCTGCCGGTGGAGGCCATCGCCACCAGGGTCGGCCTCGCCTCCGCGGTCAACCTGCGCCACCGCTTCCGGACGGCCCTCGGCACCACCCCCGGGGCGTACCGACGTGCCTTCGGCGAAGCCCGGTAGGAGGTGCACTCGGCCGGCACCGTCATCCGCGCGCGGCGTCCCAGACGGCGCTGGTCCCGAAGTAGGAGTCGTACAGTTCCTGGACCTCCAGGAGACTCTCCGGCGGCACCTCGCCGTAGCGGATGCGCTCGAGATGGCGGAAGTACTCGAAGCGCTCCACCCCGGGCGTGATGACGACGAGCATGTCCGCGATCTCGCCGGGCGCGGCAGCGAAAGCGTGCTGGGTGCCGGGCGGTACGACCACCACGTCCCCACGCTCCGCGGTGACCACGCGGCCTCCGGACAGCAACTGGGCAGTGCCGTCCAGGACGTAGAACATCTCAGCGGACTTGCCGTGGTAGTGCGGGCGGGCGCCGTTCGCTCCCTTGCCGAGCGTGACACGCATGCTGGAGAGCGCCCCACCCGTGGCAGGGCTGTCCACCAGCAGCTGGTTGGTCACCGGGCCGCCCGCGCCTGTCAACTCGGCGTCGGCGGAGCGTACGACGACGGTGTCGTCGAAGTCGGGGATGAAGAGAGACACTGGCTGCTCCTGGATGTCGATCACACGAACGTACGCCACCCGCCCGGACGGCGCCCACCCGCCGGCCCGGCGGTCGGGCCGGACCGCCCCGGCACGGGGTACACCGGCGGCCACCTGGGACAAGGCTCAGCGGAACATGTGGGCGTGCTCCTCGGCCCACTGCCGGAACGGCCTGGCCGGGGAGCCGGTGACCTGTGAAACCGTGTCGCGCACGGCCAGTAGCTCGTCGTTGACGTCTCCGCCCGTGACGTCGAGCACCGCGTCCGCGGCCTCCTCCCCGAAGACCGCGGCCATCCGATCACGAGCCTCCCGCCGGCTGATCTCGATGAACGGCACATCCCGCCCGAGTGCTGCCGCGATGGCCTCGACCTGCTGTCGGGCCGTCACCGGCTCCGGACCGGTCAGGGCGTACGTCCGCCCCCGGTGGCCGGGCTCGGTCAGCGCTACCCGCGCCACTGCCGCGATGTCCGCGGGGTGGATCGTGGGCAGCCCGGTGTCCGCGTACGGCGCGCGGACCGCCTCACGGCCGCGGATCGACGCCGCCCACATCAGGGCGTTCGAGGCGAACTGCGTCGGCCGCAGGATCGTCCAGTCCATGCCGCTGTCCTTGAGCAGCTGCTCGACCGCCAGGTTCTCGCCGGCGGGGCCGAGGTGCGGATGGGTCCGGACGGTGATGGACGACACCAGCACCACGTGCTCGACACCCGCCCGCCGGGCTGCCGCGAGGATGTCCGCGTCCGGGCCCATGCGCGACACGAGGAACAGCGAGCGCACCCCGTCCAGGGCGGGCTTCAACGACTCCGGCAGCGCGAAGTCACCCTCGACGGCCTCGACCTCCTCGGGGAACCTCGCCCGTGCGGCGTCACGGGTGAGCCCTCTCAGCGGCCCCGCACCGCATGCGTGCAACTCCCTCAGCAGTGCACTGCCGATGTTCCCGGTGGCTCCGGTCACGAGGATCATGAGCGCGTTCTCCCGCCGTCAGATGATCAACTTGAGGACACGCTAAAAGCTCAATCGCACTTCAGGTCAACCCCGTGCACGACGAAGGCCCTCCCGGTGTCGTGGGAGGGCCCTCGCGGCGTCGGTCGTGTCGCAGTCGAGCTGTGACAGGTGGCCCACCGGACGCGGCCGCCGTGCGGCGGGACGCCCACCGGACTGCGCTGCCGGCCGACGGGCGCTCCGGCGAAACCGGGAGTAACCGGGCGTCTCGTCCTCCGGACACGCGTGATTGAGTAGGCGCATGAACCCGCAGACGACCCCCGGTCCGTTCCGCGTCGGCCTGATCGGCTACGGCCTGGCCGGCTCCGCCTTCCACGCCCCGCTGATCGCCACCACCCCGGGGCTGCGGCTGGACGCCGTGGTCACCGCCAACCCCGACCGGCGCGCCCAGCTGGCGCGGGAGCACCCCGGCGCCCGCGCCGTGGACACGCCCGAGCAGCTGCTCGCCGACCCGGACGCGCTCGACCTGGTCGTCATCGCCTCGCCCAACCGCACCCACGCGCCGCTCGCCCGCGCCGCCCTGCGGGCCGGGCTGGCCACCGTGGTGGACAAGCCGCTGGCCGGCACCGCCGCCGAGGCGCTGGAGCTGTGCCGGCTCGCCGAGGAGCGGGGCGTGCTGCTCTCGGTCTTCCACAACCGCCGCTGGGACGGCGACTTCCTCACCGCGAGCCGGCTGGTGCAGGGCGGCGCGCTCGGCCGGGTGCACCGCTTCGAGTCCCGCTTCGAGCGCTTCCGCCCCAAGCCCAAGCCGGGCTGGCGGGAGCTGGCCGACCCGGCCGAGGTCGGCGGCACCCTGTACGACCTGGGCAGCCACCTGGTCGACCAGGCGCTCACCCTGTTCGGGCCGGTCGAGACGGTGTACGCGGAGATCGACGTGCGGCGCGACGGCGCGGTGGTGGACGACGACGCCTTCCTCGCCCTCACCCACGCCTCCGGCACCCGCTCGCACCTGTGGACCAGCGCGATCACCCCGCTGATCGGCCCCCGGCTGCGGGTGCTCGGCGACACCGCCGGCTACGTCAAGCCCGGCATGGACCCGCAGGAGGCCGACCTGCGGGCGGGCCTGCGCCCGGACGGCACCCGCCCCTGGGGCGCCGACCGGCCCGCGCACTACGGCACCCTCGGCACCGACGAGTCCGCGATCTCGCTGCCCACCGACCCGGGCGACTACCCCGCCTTCTACGCGGGCATCGCCGCCGCCCTGGCCACCCCGGGCACCCCGCCCCCGGTCGACCCGCGCGACGCGGTGGCCACCCTGACCGTGCTGGAGGCCGCCCGCGCCTCCGCCGCCACCGGGACGGCGGTCCGCCTGGGCTGACGGACTCCTGCGCGGAACCCGCCACCCCGCGTCCGACTGCTTCATAGGATGACCGGATGAGCAGTCAGCGGGGGCGGCGGGTCGATGCCGAGGAGCGCATCCGGCGCGAGCAGGAGTGGTCCGCCGAACAGAAGAAGCGCGAGAAGGCCTGGACCGAAGCGTTCGAGCAGCGCCAGAAGGTCCGGGAGGCCGAGCAGCGCGAGCACGAGGAGATCCGCTCGACCGAGAGCGAGCGGAGGGCCTGGACGCACGGCACGCGGAGCGGGTCGATCGGCTACGTCGACGTGACCGGTCCCGACGGGCGGCCGGTACGGATCGCGGTGGTCTGGCTCGGGCGCCTGTTTCCCACCTCCAGGCGCCTGCGCGCCTACGAGCCCCTCGTGAACGTCGACGGCACCGCCGGCGAGGGGGTCCTCCTGGTCATCCCCATCGCGATCCTCCTGGGCCTGAACTTCGGACTCCGCTGGCTGGTCCTCGCCCTGCTCCGCCGCCCGCGGTGGGCCGTCGCCGCCAAGGCGGGGGACGACCGGCACAAGCGCGGGGGCAACACCGTCCTGCTGCGCACCCGGCACCGGGCGACGGCCCTGAAGTACGCGGCCGAGCTGGCCGACCGGATCGAGCGGGACGGAGCCGCCGCCCTCGCGGCCCGATGACCTCCGCCCCTTACACGCCGATGACCTCCACCGCCGAGCCCAGCCCCCGGAAGTCCGCCACGTTGCGGGTGTACAGCGGCAGCCCGTGGGCCGAGGCGACCGCGGCGATCATCAGGTCTATCCGGCGCGGGCGCGGCTGCCGGCCGGCGGCGATGGTCAGCGTGACCAGCGTCCCGTAGCGCGCGGCGGCCGCCGCGTCGAAGGGCAGCGGGTCGAAGTCCGCCATCGCCGCGCCCAGCACCTCCAGCCGGGCCGCCCGGCTGGCCGGGTCGCGGGCCATCGACACGCCCTGCTGCAGCTCGGCGAAGGTGATCGCGGTCAGCTCCGGCACGGCCGGCAGGTCGGCCGGGTTGAGCAGCGCCAGGTCGATGTACACGCAGGTGTCCAGCACCCCGGCCGGCCGCCGCCGGGGCGCCCGTCGGCGCTCAGCCACGCCGCCGCTCGAACGGGTCGTCGTCGTCCCCCACCAGCTCCTCGGGGCCGAAGTGCTCCTCGGCCTCCTTGCGCATCTGCTGGTAGTCGACCCGCGGCAGCTTCACGTGCCGCGCCACCAGCTCCTCCGCCGTGAGCCGCCGCCGCCCGGACACCGGCCGCAGCTCCGCGACCTCGACCCCGTTCCTGGTGATGTGGAAGGTCTCCCCCGCCTCCACCGCATCCATCACCGCGGCGGAGTTGTTCCGGAACTCCCGCTGGGTAATCGTCTTCATCTCCCCACGGTAGCCCCGCGTAGCCCCCCTGGCTACACCCCGCCCGAGCTCGCCGAACCCCCTCTCCGGCCGCGCCCGACCGGCTGGGTTCGGCCGGCGGTTCGGCCGGCGGTTCGGCCGGCGGTTCGGCCACCGGTTCGGCCGGCGCCTGAGCCTGCGGTCCCGCGCTGCCCCAGGCGCTCACCCGGTGGAACGAGCGCTGGACCGGCCTCGACCGCCGGCTCGGCCCCACCGCCGACCGCCCGGCCGCCACCGCCCGCGGCTACCACGTGGCCGGGCGGGAACCCGGCGGGCCGTAGGATCGTCCTGTTGGTACGTCAGGGAGCCGATGGGACACCGGGAGGGGGAGCGCGCCGTGGCCTTGGTCGCGATGCTGTTGGGCCTGCTCCGGGTGTTGACCGGGGAGTCGGTGGCCGCCAGCGGGGCGCTGTCGTCGGTGGCCGCCGTCGCGGCCGTGGTGCTGGTGGCCGGGGCGGTCGCCGGGGCACTGGCCGGGGCGCGGCTGCTGGGCGCGCGGGCGCCGGCGGCGGTGCGCAGCGGGGTGCTGCGGCGCCGGGCGTTCGGTACGGCGTTCCTTCCGCAGCGTGATCCGGACGCCCGGGGCAGGCGACGCCCCAGGGCGCCGGGGGCGGCCCTGGCGGCCGCGTAACCACTCAACTGCCGTTCCGCGCGGCCGTCCTCCGCCGATCACTCATGTCCTGAGACCCCGGAGGGCTCGCTCCACCATGTCCGTTCTCGCTGTTCTCGACCCGGCCGTCGCCGCCGCGCACGCCGCCGTCGCCGCCATCGCCCACGTCCTGCCGACCGCCCTGGCGATCGTGCTGTTCACCGTCGCCGTCCGGCTCGCGCTGCACCCGTTGGCGCGGGCGGCGGCGCGCGGGGAGAAGGCCAGGGCGCGGCTGGCGCCGAAGGTCGCCGCGCTGCGGGAGAAGCACGGGAAGCGCCCGGAGAAGCTGCGGGAGGCGCTGGCCGAGATGTACCGGAAGGAGCAGGTGTCGCCGGTCGCGGGGTGCCTGCCGCTGCTGGTGCAGATTCCCTTCTTCTCGGTGATGTACCGCCTGTTCACCACCCCGAACGACCTGCTGGACCACACCCTGTTCGGCGTCCCGCTGGGCCTGCACGTCACGGGCGCGCACGGCGCCGGGCAGTGGGCGGTGCTCGCGGCGCTGTTCGCCGGGCTGACGGCGGTCGGGTTCGTCAACTTCCGCCGGGC
>NZ_JBEXJK010000349.1:0-8896 GCF_040609095.1 Kitasatospora sp. NPDC004799 | reverse complement strand
CAACTCGGCACCGACACCCCCGTCATCACCCTCGACGCCCGCCGCCGCGACAGCGCCAAGAGCGCCCTCATCACCCTCGTCGAACACGCCCTGCTGGCTCGACTGCGGTGATCGCGCACGGCCGCGGCCCGCGGGACTCCGGACGAAGTCCCGCGGGCCGCAGGCACACCGGGCGCTGACTACTCGGTCGGCTCCAGGCCCGCCCGGATCAGGCCGTAGGTGTACGCGTCCTCCAGCGCCAGCCAGGAGGCGGCGACCACGTTGTCGGCCACGCCGACCGTCGACCAGGTGGCGACGCCGTCGGTGGACTCGATCAGCACCCGGGTCTTGGAGCCGGTGCCGTGCTGGCCCTCCAGGATGCGGACCTTGTAGTCCACCAGCTCGAAGGTGGCCAGCGGCGGGTAGATGCCCTCCAGGGCCGTGCGCAGCGCCTGGTCCAGCGCGTTGACCGGGCCGTTGCCCTCGCCGGTGGCGATCCGGCGCTCGCCCTTGGCCCACAGCTTGACGGTGGCCTCGTTGCCCGTGAAGCCCTTCGGGCCCTGCTCGCTGATGGTCCGCCAGGACTCCAGGGTGTAGAAGCGCTCCCGGCTGCCGCGCACCTCGTCGCGCAGCAGCAGCTCGAAGGAGGCGTCGGCGGACTCGTAGGTGTAGCCGAGGTTCTCCTGCTCCTTCACCTTGGCCACCACCCGCCCGGCCAGGTCCCGGTCGCTGGAGAGGTCGTAGCCGAGCTCCTTGCCCTTGAGCTCGACGGAGGCCCGGCCGGCCATGTCCGAGACCAGCATCCGCATGGTGTTGCCGACCCGCTCGGGGTCGATGTGCTGGTACAGGTCCGGGTCGACCTTGATCGCGGAGGCGTGCAGGCCCGCCTTGTGGGCGAAGGCCGAGAAGCCGACGTACGGCTGGTGGGTGGAGGGGGTCAGGTTGACCAGTTCGGCGATCGCGTGCGAGATCCGGGTCATCTCGGCCAGCCGGCCGGCGGGCAGCACCCGGCGGTCGTACTTGAGCTCCAGCGCGCCGACCACCGGGAACAGGTTGGCGTTGCCGACCCGCTCGCCGTAGCCGTTCGCGGTGCACTGGACGTGGGTCGCGCCGGCGTCCACCGCGGCCAGGGTGTTGGCCACCGCGCAGCCGGTGTCGTCCTGGGCGTGGATGCCGAGCCGGGCCCCCGTCCGGGCGAGCACGTCCGCGACGGTCTCCCGGACGCCGGCCGGCAGCATCCCGCCGTTGGTGTCGCAGAGCACCACCACGTCCGCGCCGGCCTCGTGCGCGGTGCGGACCACCGACACGGCGTACTCGGGGTTCGCCCGGTAGCCGTCGAAGAAGTGCTCGCAGTCGATGAACACCCGCCGGCCCTGGGAGCGCAGGAACTCGACGCTGTCCCGGACCATCTCCAGGTTCTCGTCCAGGGTGGTGCGCAGCGCCAGCTCCACGTGCCGGTCGTGCGCCTTGGCCACCAGGGTGATCACCGGGGCGCCGGAGGCGACCAGGGCGGCCAGCTGCGGGTCCTCCGCCGCCCTGCCGCCGGCCCGGCGGGTGGCGCCGAAGGCGACCAGCTGGGCATGGTGCAGCTCCAGCTCGTCGGCGGCGCGGGCGAAGAACTCGGTGTCGCGTGGGTTGGCCCCGGGCCAGCCGCCCTCGATGAAGCCGACCCCGAACTCGTCCAGGTACCGGGCGATGGCCAGCTTGTCGGCCACCGTCAGGTTGATGCCCTCCCGCTGTGCTCCGTCGCGCAGCGTGGTGTCGAACACGTGGAAACTGTCGTCGGTACGGGTGACCTCGGTCATGACCCCTGGTTCTCCGTTTCGGGGAGGTTGGTACTGCTCTGCCGGACTTCCTGGTCCCGGCTCCACTGTCCAGCATCCCGCGCGCGGTCCCGGTGTCCCCGGGCCCCTCGTGAGGGCCCTCGGCCGGTCCGGGAGAAACAAAAAGACCCCTCGCGGGTGCGAGAGGTCTGCGCGCGGGTCTGGACGCTCGTGGTCGCTCCGCATCGGGTCGTGCGGGAAGCGGTCACTGCGGACCGGCGCGCCTGCTGCCAATAATCAGCGAAAGCGAGGACACACCGGCAGTCTGGCACAGCCGCCCGGCATCCGGCCCGGCCGTCTCGCGATGCGGAACGGCCGCCCGGCGGGCGGGGATTCCGCCCGGTGGCGGGCCCGGGCGCCCCGGTGTCGCGGGGCGCCCGGTCAGCGCGGTCAGCCCGGTCAGCGCGGTCAGCGCGGTCAGCGCGGTCAGCGCGGTCAGACGATCTTGTGCAGCCAGCCGTGGGTGTCCGGGGTCTGGCCGCCCTGGATCGACAGCAGGGCCTTGCGCAGCTCCATGGTGACCGGGCCGGGCTCGCCGGCGCCGACGGTCCAGTCCGCGGCGGCGGACTTCACCGAGCCGACCGGGGTGATCACGGCGGCGGTGCCGCAGGCGAAGACCTCGGTCAGGGTGCCGTCGGCGTTGGCCTGCTGCCACTCGTCGGTGGAGATCCGGCGCTCCTCGACCGCGTAGCCGAGGTCGGCGGCCAGCTGGAGCAGCGAGTCGCGGGTGATGCCGGGCAGCAGGGCGCCGGACAGCTCCGGGGTGACGACCTTCGCGTCCTTGCCCTCGCCGAAGACGAAGTACAGGTTCATGCCGCCCATCTCCTCGACCCACCGGTGCTCGGCGGCGTCGAGCCAGACCACCTGGTCGCAGCCCTTCTCGGCGGCCTGGGCCTGGGCGACCAGCGAGGCGGCGTAGTTGCCCGCGCACTTGGCGGCGCCGGTGCCGCCGGGCGCGGCCCGGACGTACTCCTTGGACAGCCAGACCGAGACCGGCTTGATGCCGCCCTGGAAGTAGGCGCCGGCCGGCGAGGCGATGATCATGAAGAGGTAGGAGTTGGCCGGGCGGACGCCCAGGCCGACCTCGGTGGCGAACATGAACGGGCGCAGGTAGAGGCTCTGCTCCGGCTCGTTCGGCACCCAGTCCTGCTCCTGGCGGACCAGCAGCTCGACGGCCTCGACGAAGGTCTCCACCGGCAGCTCCGGCATCGCCAGGCGGCGGGCCGAGGCCTGGAAGCGGGCGGCGTTGGCCTCCGGGCGGAAGGTGGCGATGGAGCCGTCGGCCTGGCGGTAGGCCTTCAGGCCCTCGAAGATCGCCTGGCCGTAGTGCAGGGTCATGTTCGCCGGGTCGATCTCCAGCGGCGCGTACGGGGCCAGCTGGGCGTCGTGCCAGCCCACGCCCTCGGTCCAGCGGATGGTGACCATGTGGTCGGTGAAGACCCGGCCGAAGCCGGGGTTGGCCAGCCGGGCCTCGCGCTCCGCTGCGGGCAGCGGGTGGGCGGAGGGCTTGAGGTCGAACGTGATGGGCGCCTGGGTGGCCGTGCTCATGGCTGTTTCCTTCACCGTGGGGTTGGTCCGGGCCACCACCGCTGCGGAAACGTTTCGGCGAAAATCACCTGAACGGACGCACAACGGCACGGCCCACTGTCGATACTCGCATCCAGAGGGCCGTGCCGAACAGCTGCCCGCCCTCCTCGAGGGCCGCGAGCTGCGGTTGTGCGGTCCGGCCCGCCGGGCCGGAATCGCTCTTGGATCCGGCCCGTCAGCCGGAACTCCGCTCTCGGATCCGGCCCGCTAGCCGGATACTCGGCCGGCGAGCGCGTCGCCGACCTGGGAGGTGCCGCGGGTGCCGGAGCGCTCGGCCAGGTCCGCCGCGACGGCGGCCTCGATCCGGGCGGCCTCGGCGGCGAAGCCGAGGTGCTCCAGCAGCATCGCGACCGACAGCACGGTGGCGGTCGGGTCGGCCTTGCCCTGGCCCGCGATGTCCGGGGCCGAGCCGTGCACCGGCTCGAACATGGACGGGAACGCGCCGCTCGGGTTGATGTTGCCGCTCGCGGCCAGGCCGATCCCGCCGGTGACGGCGGCGGCCAGGTCGGTCAGGATGTCGCCGAACAGGTTGTCGGTGACGATGACGTCGAACCGCTCCGGCTGGGTGACGAAGAAGATGGTCGCCGCGTCGACGTGCAGGTAGTCGGTGGTGACCTCGGGGAACTCCCGGCCGACCTCGGCGACGATCCGCGTCCACAGGTGCCCGGCGTGCACCAGCACGTTGTTCTTGTGCACCAGGGTGAGCTTCTTGCGGGGCCGCGCCTGCGCCCGGCGGAAGGCGTCGCGCACCACGCGCTCGATGCCGAAGGCGGTGTTCAGGCTGACCTCGGTGGCCACCTCCTGCGGCGTCCCGGTGCGCAGCGTGCCGCCGTTGCCGACGTACGGGCCCTCGGTGCCCTCGCGGACGACCACGAAGTCGATCTCCGGCCGGCCGGCCAGCGGGGACGACACCCCGGGGAAGAGCCGGCCCGGACGCAGGTTGATGTGGTGGTCGAAGGCGAACCGCAGCTTGAGCAGCAGCCCCCGCTCCAGCACGCCCGACGGCACGCTCGGGTCGCCGATGGCGCCCAGCAGGATCGCGTCGTGGGACTTCAGCTCCGCCAGCACGTCGTCCGGCAGCGTCTCCCCGGTCCGGTGGTAGCGCCGGGCCCCGAGGTCGAACTCGGTGGTCTCCAGCTTCACGTCGGCGGGAAGCACGGCGCCCAGGACCTTGAGGCCTTCGGCCACCACTTCCGGGCCGATGCCGTCACCGGGGACAACTGCGAGACGAATGGTGCGAGACATGCTCGGACCCTACTCCGCCGTCCCAGGTGCTGACACCCACCGTCCACTATTCGGACGTGTCGATCAGATCGACCTCAATCGGAAAAGGCCGTTCGACCTTCAGCTGCTTGTGGTAAATGCCGGTCAGACCATAGGCCTTGGTGGCCGGGTCCAGCTCGTACACGTAGACGACCGGGCGACCCTCGTCGTCGTCCTCAACCCTCCAGAAGTGGGCGATGCCGGCTGCGGCGTACTTTCGCGGCTTGGTGTCACGATCCCGCTCCTGCGACTCCTCCGACACCACCTCGACCGCGAGCAGCACGTCCTCCGCCTGGCAGGAGGTTCCCTTGCGACCCTTGGGGCCGGCATGTGCCCGCTTATCGACGACCAGGAGGTCCGGCTCAAGCCTGTTGCGCCGATCCAGCGTGACCGTCATCTCGCGCCAAGCCGCCCATCCCGGCGGAACGGCTGCCACCAGCGCGAACTCCAGCTGACGAACCGCCAACAGATGGAAGATGGTCTGCGGACTCACGAAGATCAGGCTCCCGTCGATCAGCTCGGTGTGCGGCGGGAGATCAGGCAGCCGGTCCAGGTCTTCGGCGGTATATCCGCCGACCGGCGGGCGAAGCCAGTCGGGGTACGGCTCGATGCTCATGGTTCCTCCCATACGGGCATCCTGGCGGCGCTCTCAGGCTACTCGGCGGAGAGTCCTCGAACGCCACTCCTTCGAAGGAGCGCGTGCTTCGGCTCGTACGCCTGGGGCGTGTTTAGGTTGGCGGGGTCGGTGCGGCGGCGGGTGGAACGGGGTGCGGATGGGCGGGCGGCGGCGGGAGGCGCTGGTCTGCGGGGGTGCGGCCGGGCTGGCGATGGGCGGGTACGGGCTGGCGGCGGGGGTGCGCGGGCAGTGGCCGGCCGGGGCGGAGGCGGTCGCCGTGCCGTACCACGCGCACCTGTGGGACCTGCTGCACGGGCAGGCCGCCGGGGACCTGCTGGTCAACTGGAACAGCGGCTACGGCGCCCCGTTCCTGGCGGACTTCTTCGCCTACCTGATGAACCCCTTCTCCTGGCCCACCGCGCTCCTCCCCCGCGACCAGGGCCGGCTCGCCGTCCTCCTGGTCACCCTGGCCACCATCGGCCTCGGCACCGCCCTGATGACCCGGCTGCTCGGCCGCCTCCACCCCGGCCCGCCCGGGCTGCGGGCGCTCGCCGCCGTCGGGTACGGGCTGTGCGCCTGGGTGCTGGACGTCGGCGGGGCCGCCCCGATGTGGCTCTGGGGCCTGGTCTCGCTGCCCCTGCTCGGGCTGGCCGGCGACTGGTGCCTGCGCGAGCGGCACTGGGTGGCCGGCGCGCTGTGCGTCGCGCTCGCCTGGGTGGGCAACCTGTACACCGCCGCGCTGGCCACCCTGGCCGCCGCGCTGCTGTTCGCCGTCCGGCTGTTCGCCGCCCCGCGCCCGTTCCGCGCCCGGGTCCGGGCCACCGGCCGGGCCGTCACCACGGCCACCGCCGGGGTGCTGCTCGCCTCCCCGGTGCTGTTCGTCGCGGTCCGGGCCGCCCGCCGGGCCCAGCCGGAGTCCCCGGTCGAGCCGCTCGGCCCGTCCGGTGTCGGCGCCCACCTCGCCCGGCTGCTGCCCGCCACCCACGGCGGGCAGCGGCTGCCGGACGTGGCGATCGGCGTCTTCGGGCTGCTGGTGGTGTGCGGGCTGCCGTTCAACCGGCGGGTGCGACCGCGGGAGCGCGCCCTGTGGTGCGCGGCGCCGGCGCTGGTGGCGGCCGGCTTCGTCTGGACCCCGACCGTGCTGGTCTGGCACGGTCTGGCGATCCCGGCCGGCGGGCCGTACCGGGTGGCCTTCGTGCTCAGCGGGCTGCTGGTGCTGGCCGGCTGGGTCTCGCTGGCGCACCGCCCGGACCTGCGCACCGTGCTGGGCGGCGCCGCCGTGGTGGCGGTGGTCGCCGGCCTGGCGGCGGGCCGGTCCACGGTGCACCCGGCCACCTGGGCGCTGCTGGCCGTCGGCGGCGCCGTCCTGTCGGCGGCGCTGTGGCTGCTCGACCGCCGGCCCGCCGACCGGCGGGCGACCGCGCTCGCCGGCTGGGTGATCGGCGGCACGGTCCTGGGCAACGCCGTCTGGTCCGGGTACGCGGCGCTCGGCGCAGCCCCCTCCGGCGGCGCCTCCCCGGCGGCCGTCCGGGCCGGCCACGCGGCGCTGCGCGCGGCCGCCGACTGGCCGCGCGGCCGCAGCGACCCCGGGCCGCACGCCTTCACCCCCAACGACCCGCTGCTGCTGAACGGCCAGGGCGGCGGCTGGTTCAGCAGCTACCTGCCGACCGTCACCGCCCTGCTGCTGCACGACCTCGGCGCGGGCTGGACGGCCGGCGGGCGGCAGACCGCGAGCGTCACCGACCCGGTCGGCCGGGCCCTGTTCGGCGTCCGCACCCACCTCGACGACGCCCCGCCGGGCGCGTCGCCGCGCTCCTTCACCCCGGTCCGGGCGGCCGCCGCGCCCCCGCTGGTCACCGTGCTGCCCCCGGGGGCCCGGACCGAGACCACCTCGGTCTGGTCCCGGCAGGAGTCGCTGCTCGGCAGCCAGGTGTACGACGCCCCGCTGCCCGTCCCGGCGGGCGGGCCGGCGCCCGTCCTGCACGGCACCAGCGGCTGGTCGGTGCCGGGCGGCGGGGAGGGCACGGTGTTCACCGCCGCCTGCACGCCGGGCGGGACGGCCTACTTCCACGGGGTCTGGTACCGGGGCACGGTCAGCGGCCTCGGCACCGAGTACCGCAGCGAGGGCGAGCAGCCCACCACCGCCGTGCCGGTCCACCGGCTGGGGACCGTCCCGGCGGACGGCGTGGTCCGGGTGACGCTGCGCTCGGACACGGTGAGCCAGGTCCCCGCCCGCCCGATCGGCTGCCTGCGGGCCGGCGCCCTGGAGGCGGCCGTGGCCCGCCTCACCGCGACCGGCGCCACCCGGGTGGAGGCCGGCGGGCACACCCTCACCGCGGACCTCCCGGCGGGGTCCACCGGCACCGCGCTGCTCTCCGTCCCCGCCGCCGAGGGCTGGACCTGCGCGGTGGACGGCGGCCGCCGCGCCGCCCCCGTCCCCGTGCTCGGCATGATCGGCGTCCCGCTGGGCGGCGGCGCCTCCCGGATCGCCTGCGCCTTCCGCCCGCCCGGCCTCACCGAGGGCCTCACCGTCGCCTCCGCCACCGCCGCGGTGCTCGCCCTGGTGGCCGTCTTCGCCCGGCTCACCCGCCGACCGACCCGCCTCCCGCGCCGCGACCGCCGCCGGGCGGCGCGGGCCGCCGGAGCCTGACCCACTCCCCGCGGGTGCGTGTGCCACGAGCCGTGTGCGCCGCCCGCCGTAAGGCGACGGGGGCGGCCCGCCGGTGGGCCGCCCCCGCCACCGGTGGTCAGGGCAGGTCGAGCACCTGGGCCCGCCGCTCGGCCGGGTTGAGGTGGTACAGCAGCAGGAGCCGCGAGGCGTCGCCCTGCGCCCGGTGCACGTCGAGGACGGTGCCCGGCCCGGCCGGGACCACCACCGCCGCCGGCCCGCGGAGGCCGGCGCTCGCGGTGAGCGCCGGGTGCAGCACGTCCAGCGGGACGGCCGGGTCGGTGCCGTTCAGCCCGATCGCGGAGAGGGCGTCGGCCGCGTCCGGCGTGCCGCCCCCGGCGTAGCCGGTCCAGACGCCGTAGCGGACGGTGCTGTGCCCGGGCGCGACGCCGGGCAGGGCGCTCAGCCGGACGGGCAGCACCAGGACGTCGCTGTCCAGCAGGGCGGTGTCGGTGTCCCCCCAGTGGGCGTTGAGCGGCTGGACGTCCAGTTCGGCCCCGGTGCGGGCGTCCAGGGCGCGGGAGACCAGGACGTCGCTGCCGCGCAGCCGGTCGGCCTTGAGGACGACGTCGGTGCTGCCGTCCCCGTCGGTGTCCAGCGCCACCCGCACCCCGTAGAGCCCCACCGGGGTGGCCGCGGGCGCCCACAACTGCGCACCCACGTACAGCAGTTCGGAGTCGACGGCGGCCCCGGCCGCGCGCAGGTCGGCGGCCCGCTCGCCGGGGTGCTCGACGCAGATCTCGTCCGCCGGGTCGGCCTCCTCCCCCGCCGCCGCGGGCCGGACGCCCGCACCCGGGGCGACCGCCGAGCCGCTGCCGCCGGGCGGGCAGTCGGGCCAGCGGACCCCTTCGCCGCCGAGCGCGAAGGCGCCGACGCCTTGTGCGCGGAATACTCGGGAGAGGACCTCGAGGTCGCGCGGGAGATGCGCGCGTACGCGGCGCTGCTGGCGGTCGTCTACCG
>NZ_JBEXJK010000348.1:0-8938 GCF_040609095.1 Kitasatospora sp. NPDC004799 | reverse complement strand
GCCTCCTGGGCGTGGTGCGGGTCGAGGTTCACCACGGTGATGACCTGGTCGGTGAGCCCCTCGGGGGTGGTCGCGGTCTTGGAGTAGGCGAGCACGACCAGCGCGCCGAGCACCGCGACCCCGAGCCGGGGGTCGCCGGCGACGTGGGCGGCGCGCAGCGCGGCGACGAAGGCGCGCTGGGCGGCCGCGTCGTGGCCGAGGTCGTAGGCGGCCCAGCCGGCCAGCCGGGCGAGTCTGCTGGCCGTGCCGTACAGCTCCCGGCCGAGCCGTTCGTCGTACGCGCCGAGTTCCAGCAGCTTGGCCAGCATGGCGAGTTCGGCCCGGACGGGGCCGAGGACGAGGCCGCCGCCGCAGGCCCGTTCGAGCTTCTGCTTGCTGCGGTAGGACAGGCCGAGTTCGCCGACCAGCCCGGGTTCGACGCGCAGCGCGCCCTCGCCGCCGCCGACGGGCGGTGGCGGGGAGTCGAGGCGGGCGGCGGCCTGGTCGAGGTCGGCGCTGCGGAACAGGTCGGTGAGGCGGACCGGCCCGGCGTCGGTGGCGGCCTCGCGCAGCGCGGTCTGGGCGGTGTCGGCGGTCCACGGGTCGGTGAGCAGCCGGGGCGAGAGGATCTTGGCACCGCGGTGGCCGCCCATCCGGCCCCAGAGCTGTTCGTAGGTGACGGCGATGCCGAGGGTGCGGCTGAGCACCTCGCAGACCGCCTGGTCGTGCGGGCTGCGCGGCACCATGCCGCGGTCGCGCCACTTGTACGGGGCGGTGGAGCTGATGGCGAGGCCCGGCGGCAGGGCGAGGCTCACCTCGCGGGCGAGCCGTTCCGGACTCCAGCCGAGCTGGTGGAGTATCCGGGCCAGTTCCTCGTTCCGCCTTCGCTCCAGATCGGCCATGGCACGACGGTAGCGGGATTCCGGGCGCTCCGACCGGTGGCACGGGCAGAACGGCGAAGAGCCGCCTCCCGTTTCCGGGAGGCGGCTCTCGACTGCTGTGGAGCTATGGGGAATTGAACCCCAGACCTCTTGCATGCCATGCAAGCGCTCTACCAACTGAGCTATAGCCCCTTGACCTGCGATGTCACCGTGGTTCCCGGTTGTTTCCGGCCGTTTCCCTCGGCGACATCGACTACTTTACACGGTCCGGGGCGTGCTCCTGAAATCCGTTTCCCGAGGCCCGCGCCACAGGCTCCGGGGGCCCGCCCCCGGAGCCCGGACAGCCCCGCCGATCCGAGCGCCGGAGGTCCGCCACCCGCGCCCAGGAGCCGGCCACCCGCGCCCCCGGCGTCCCGCCGCCCGCGCGCCCCCGGGCGTACGCCTCACATCCGGGGCGCGCGGCCACCGGCACGCGCCCGGCGGCCGCGCGACCGCCCCGTCACGTGCCTACCGCACCTACCGCCCTACCGCACCGCCCGCACCTACCGCGCCGCCCGCGCCGCCCGCGCCGACCGCCGACCGCGCGCCGCGAAGCCCGCGGCGACCAGCACCGCGGCCGCGTCGACCAGCAGGGTGGTCCGCAGCGCCGCCCCCGACTCGGCGGCCGGCGCCGGCAGGTCGACCTGGCCGAGGAACACCGTGCCCAGCACCGCGACGCCGATCACCTGGCCGAGCTGGATGACCGTCACCATCACGCCGCTGGCGTCGGCCGCGTCCTCGGGCGCCACCCCCGCGAGCGCCCGGGCGAACAGCGGCGCGTACGAGCAGCCGGCGACCAGCCCCAGCACGGCCATCTCCACCAGCGCCGGGGCGCCGATCTCCGCCCCGCCGCCGAGCAGCAGCCCGAGCAGCAGGTAGCCACCGCCGAGCAGCGCCCCGGCGAGGGCCGGCAGCGCCCGGTGCAGCCGGCCGGGCAGCCGGTGCCAGTGCATGCTGGACAGGCCGAAGCCGACCGCGACGGGCGCCGAGCAGAGCCCGGCCTTCAGCGCGGTGTGGCCGAGCGCGGCCTGCTGGTGCAGGGCGAAGGCGAACATGAAGCCCGCGAAGGCCGCCATCATCGCGAACAGCCCGGCGGCCGCGGGGCGCAGCCCTGGGGCGCGCAGCACCCGCCCGGAGATCAGCGGGTGCCCGCCGCGCCGGGCGATCCGGCGCTCGACGGCCACGAACAGGCCGAACAGCAGCACGCCGGCCGCGAGCATCGCCCAGCCCCAGCCGGGCCAGCCCAGCTCGTGCCCGAGGACGAGCGGGACGACCAGCAGGCCGAGGGCCGCGCCGAGCACCACCAGGCCGGGGAGGTCGAAGCCGCGGGTGGCGTCGCCGGGCAGCCGGGGCAGCAGCCGGGCGCCGGCCGCGAGCAGCAGCACCCCGATCGGCACGTTGACCAGGAACACCGGCCGCCAGCCGCCGCCGAACAGGTCGGCGCTGACCAGGACGCCGCCGAGCACCTGGCCGAGCGCCATGCCGCCGGCCAGCACCGCCGAGTAGAGGCCGAGCGCCCGGACCCGGGCGGCGCCGGTGAAGGTGCGCTGGAGCAGGCTCATCACCTGGGGCACCATCAGGGCCGAGCCGGCGCCCTGGAGCAGTCGGAAGGCGATCAGCCAGCCGGTGGCCGGGGCGAGGCCGCAGGCCAGCGAGGCGGCGGTGAAGACGGCCAGGCCGAGCTGGAAGAGCCGGCTGTAGCCGTAGCGGGCGCCGAGCCGGGCGCCGGTGATGAGCAGCACCGCGTAGGCGATGGTGTAGCCGGCGATGACCAACTGGAGGGCGGCTCCGGAGGCGCCCAGGTCGGTGCGGATGGTGGGGACCGCGACGTTGACGATGGAGACGTCGAGCACGGCCATGAACTGCCCGCACAGGACGAGCGCGAGGAGGAGCCCGGGCCGTACCGCCGGGGCCTCGGTGGTGCCTCCGGCCACGCCGGGCCGGATCTGAAGGTCCGTCATGGCATCAGCCTGGGGCCGTACCGGTACTGGTGGTTAGAGCCTGCCGATCCTGGTACTGGCAGCACCTGTATCGGCGGCCCGGGCTGCGGCACCATGGGGCCATGACCGTCCTGGAGGAACTGCCCACCGCGGCCGGCGGGCGCGACCGCCGGCGCACCGAGCTGGCCCGCTTCCTGAAGGCCTGCCGGGCGCGGGTCACCCCGGAGGACGTCGGGCTGCCGCCGGGGCTGCGCCGCCGTACGCCGGGGCTGCGGCGCGAGGAGGTCGCGCAGCTCGCCGGGGTCGGGGTCACCTGGTACACGTGGCTGGAGCAGGGGCGGCCGATCAACGCGAGCGAGCAGGTGCTGCTGGCGGTGGCCCGGGCGCTGCGGCTGGACGGCACCGAGCACGAGCACCTGTTCCGGCTGGCCGGGGTGTCCGCCTCGGAGCGGGCGCTGCCGGCCGGGCCGGAGCTGTCGCCGTCGATCCAGGTGATCCTGGACTCGCTGGCCCCGCTGCCGGCGGCGGTCTCCAACACCCGGTTCGACGTGCTGGGCTTCAACGGCCCGTACCGCGCGATGTTCGGCACCGACCGGATGCGCCCGTCGCGCGGGGTGGTGTTCAACAGCCTCTGGTGCATGCTGACCGCCCCGCCGTGCTGCAACCCGTGCGAGAACCGGGAGGAGACGCTGCCGCGGATGGTGGCGGTGCTGCGCGCGGCGTACGGCCGGCACGTGGGCGAGCCGGCCTGGGAGGAGCACGTGCAGCGGATGTCCGCGCGCAGCGAGCTGTTCCGGGAGCTGTGGGAGCGCCAGGAGGTCGCGCCGCCGCAGTCCTGGCCGCGGGTGTTCCGCCACCCGGAGGTCGGGCTGCTGCGGCTGAACGCCACCTACCTGACGATGCCGGGCGTGCCCGAGTGCTACATCGTGGTGTACGTGCCGGCCGGCCCGGAGGACCGGGCCCGGGTGGAGCGGCTCGCCTCGCTGCCGCCCGGCGGCTGGGCCCACACCTGCGAGGAATAGCACCCCCGCCGGGCCCGACGTCCGAACCGCGAGGCCCCGAGGACCCGAGGACCCGAGGCCCCGAGGCCCCGAGGCCCGACGGGCCAACGCCCGACGGGCCGACGGGCCGAAACGAAACGGGAGGCCGAAACGCCGGAAGGCCGCCACCCCTTGGGCGACGGCCTTCCGAACCACTGTGGAGCTATGGGGAATTGAACCCCAGACCTCTTGCATGCCATGCAAGCGCTCTACCAACTGAGCTATAGCCCCGCGACACGGGCGACCCTGGCTGACCACGACCGCCGATGCGGAGTGGAGCTATGGGGAATTGAACCCCAGACCTCTTGCATGCCATGCAAGCGCTCTACCAACTGAGCTATAGCCCCGCACTCACCGGATCTCCCGCTTCCCTTCCGGGCCGCGTTCCTTCCCTGCGAACGAGGAAGACTCTAGCTGGTCAGGGCCGGAACTGCGAAATCCGCTCCCTCCGGTCCCCGCCGGGGGCCCGGCCGACGGCCCGGCCGAGGGCCCCGTGAGGCCCCCGGCGCCCGGTCCGGGTGCCGCCCGCGCCGGTACCGCTCAGGTGTCGTCGCCGATGACCGGCTGCGGGAGCGTGCCCGCGTTGTGCTCCAGCAGGCGCCAGCCGCGCGCCCCCAGGCCGAGCACCGACCAGCAGCAGTTGGACAGCCCGCCGAAGCGCTCCCACTGGGCCGCTTCCAGGTCGAGCAGCCGCCCGAGCATGGTGCGGATCGTCCCGCCGTGGCTGACCACCACCAGCGTGCCGTTCGCCGGGAGCTTGCCGACGGCCTCCAGGACCACCGGCACCGAGCGGTCGGCGACCTCGGTGGCCAGCTCACCGTCACCGCCGCGCCGGACCGGCTCGCCGGCCGACCAGGCCTCGTACTCCGCCGGGAAGCGCTCGCGGATCTCGGCGTTGGTCAGGCCCTGCCAGGAGCCCGCGAAGGTCTCCCGCAGGCCCTCGTGGTGCTGCACGTCCAGCCCGGTGACCTCGGCCAGCTCCGCGGCGGTGCGCCGGGCGCGCTTGAGGTCCGAGGAGATCAGCAGGTCGGGGCGGAGCCCGGAGAGCAGCCGGGCCGCCCGCTGGGCCTGCAGGACGCCCTGGCCGGTCAGCTCGATGTCCGTGGTGCCCTGGAAGCGCGATTCGAGGTTCCAGGCCGTCTGGCCGTGCCGCCAGAAGACGATGCGCGGACCGCGCGCACCCCGGCTCAGTGCAGGTCCTCGGGCTTGCCGAAGTCGTCGGCGGGGGCGACGGCGTTGCCGGCCTCGTCGGTGTACGCGTCCGGACGGTTGCGCGAGGCCAGGGCGTCCTCGGGCAGCGGCAGCTCGGGGCAGTCCTTCCAGAGCCGGTCCAGCGAGTAGAAGGAGCGCTCCTCGGAGTGCTGGACGTGCACGACGATGTCCAGGTAGTCGAGCAGGATCCAGCGGCCCTCGCGCTCGCCCTCGCGGCGCACCGGCTTGATGTCCAGCTGCTCGCGCAGCTGGTCCTCGATCTCCTCGGCGATCGAGCGGACCTGGCGGTCGTTGTTCGCGGAGGCGATCAGGAAGGCGTCGGTGATCGACAGCACCTCGCTGACGTCGAAGGCGATGATGTTGTGCGCGAGCTTGTCGGCCGCCGCCTGCGCGGCGACGGTGATGAGCTGCTGGCTGTGGTCGGTGACGGTCACGGTGTTCTTCCGGCTCGGCGGCTTGGGGCGCCCCGGCGCGCGGCCGGGGTCGCCTTCCAGGATCTCACGCCGCCCGGGCGGGCCCGGAACCGATTTCCGCGCCCGCCCGGGCCGCCGTCGCACGGTTCCCGGGCGCGCGCGGCCCCGGGCGACCGCCCTACTGGTTCTTCGGCGGCTGGTAGTCCTTGCCGAGCACGACCATCAGGTCCGCGTTCTGGGTGTCGCCGGTCACCTTCTTCACCGCCGTGTCCGGCAGGCCGAGGCTGGTCGCCAGCGACTTCGCGGCGCCCTGCCGGGCGTCGTCGGTGTAGCGGATCTCACTGGCGGGCTGGGGCGCGGCCTTGGCGCCGCCCGGGATGAAGGTCAGGCCGGAGTTGACGATCTGGACCTGCGCGGCGGCGGCCGCCGCGTCGTTGCCGGTGGCGTCCTGGAGCGCGACCCGGGCCGGGGCGTTCCCGGCGGCCGCGGACTTCACGGTGCCGCCCAGCACGTCCTTGACCTGCTTGCCCGCGGTCGCCTCGTCCAGGCTGCCGTCCGGCTTGACGGTCAGCGCGGCGGTGCCGAAGTGGCCGTCCTTCGCCTGCTGGGCGAGCTGGACGAGCACCCCGGCGAGGGCGTCCTCGGGCAGCGAGGGGTCCAGCACCGCGTTCATCCGGTGCACGTCGTCCTTGGCGTCCTTGAACTCGGTCGGCATGGTGCGCACCACGGCGTCCATCACCTGCCCGAACCGGGCCAGCTGGGCGTCCCGGTTCTCGCCGGGGTTCTGCAGCGTGGCGTAGGCGACCGCGGCCTTCCCGCTGAGCATGGTGTTCTTCCCGGCCGCGGACAGCAGCTTGCCGTCCGGCTTGCCGCCCTCGTGGGTCTCGGCGTTGGTGTCCACCCGGACGCCGCCGAGCTGGGAGACCAGCAGTTCCAGGTACGGGGTGTCCAGCCGCCAGGTGCCGGCCACCGGGGCGCCGAGCACGGCGGACAGGCCCTCGCGGGTCGCCGAGGCGCCGATGCCGTCCATGGACTGGCCGATCGTGGTGACCGGCGGGTCGCCCGGGCCGGGCAGCCGCAGGTTGTCGGGCAGCAGCAGCACCGTGCCCTTCTTCCCTGAGGCGTCGTTGACCAGCAGCGCGCTGGACACCTTGCCCTGGAGGTCGCGCAGGTGGACGACGTTGACCTGGCGCCCGCCGGCGGCGGCGGCCGCGGTCGGCTTGTCGCCGGTGAGGAAGAGGTACCCGCCGACGCCGCCGGCCGCGAGGGCCACCACCACGCCGAGGCCGATCAGCCGGTTGCGCAGCTTGCGGCGGCGCTCGGCGCGCACCTCGCTGCGGGACTCGGCGAACTTCAGCCAGTCGATGACGTCCTCGGTCTCCTCCGCCTCCTCGTCGACGAAGGTGAACTCGCCCGTGGTGTAGCTGTCTTTGGGCGCCTTGCCGCCGGCCTTCCCGGCCCGCGTCCCGGCGACCTGCTCGGACGGCGGCTCGGCCTTGGCCGGAGCCGCCGTCGGCTCCGTGGCGGACCGGGACGCCCGCGCGCGCGGCGGCGCGGCGGCGGTGGCCGCGGCGGGCACGGCGGCGGAGGGCACGGCGGCCTCGGCCGGCGCGGGCGCGGGCGCCTGCGGCTCGGCGGCGACCGGGGCGGCGGCCTGGTACGGCTGCTGCTGGTACCCCTGGTAGCCCTGCTGCTGGTAGCCGTACGGGTCCTGCCCGTACACCGGCTGCCCGTACTGGTCGTACTGCTGCTGCTCGTACGACTGCGGCTGCGACTGCGGCTGCGCTTGCGCATGCGGGTACTGCGGCTGCGGGAACTGTCCGGTGTGGCCGCCCTGCTGGTAGCCGTCGTACCCCTGGTAGCCCTGCTGCTGGTAGCCGTACGGGTCCTGCCCGTACACCGGCTGCCCGTACTGGTCGTACTGCTGCTGCTCGTACGACTGCGGCTGCGGCTGCGGGTGCTGCTCCGGCTGCTGGTAGCCCTGGTACGGCTGCTGGTACTGCCCGGTGGACCAGTCCTCCGGCCGCCGGCCGTCGTTGCGATCAGTCATGCACCGCTCCTGGCTCAGTCCCCGCGCGGCGCGTACAGCGCCCGCTTGTCGATGTAGCGGACCACGCCGTCCGGGACGAGGTACCAGACCGGCTCGCCCTTGGCGACCCGGTTGCGGCAGTCCGTGGAGGAGATGGCCAGGGCCGGGACCTCCACCAGGGAGACCCCGCCCACCGGGAGCCCGGCGTCCGACAGGGTGTGCCCCGGCCGGGTGCACCCGATGAAGTGGGCCAGCGAGAAGAGTTCGTCGGAGTCGCGCCAGGACAGGATCTGGGCGAGCGCGTCGGCGCCGGTGATGAAGAAGAGGTCGGCGTCCGGGTGCAGCGCGTGCAGGTCGCGCAGGGTGTCGACGGTGTACGTCGGGCCCTCGCGGTCGATGTCGATCCGGCTGACCGAGAACTGCGGGTTCTCGGCGGTGGCGATGACCGTCATCAGGTAGCGGTCCTCGGCCGGGGTGACGTGGCGGTCGCTCTTCTGCCACGGCTGCCCGGTCGGCACGAAGATCACTTCGTCCAGGTGGAACGCGCTCGCGACCTCACTGGCGGCGACGAGGTGGCCGTGGTGGATCGGGTCGAAGGTGCCGCCCATCACGCCGAGGCGCTTCTTCACCGGTTCCGGTCCGCCGGGATTCCCGGCCTGCTCTCCCATGCCGCCACACCTTACGCGACACCCGTTACGGTGCGGGAACGGCCGGGTGGGGCCCTCGTGGGGATTGTCCGCAGACGCGTGAGGGAGCGGCCGGCCGGCAGCCGGACGCTCCCCGAGCGGCCCCAGGACCGGGCTCAGCGGTCCCGGTTGAAACGGGTGGTGATGAAGAGCAGGAGCAGCAGGATGACCAGCGCGGCACCACCGGTCAGGGCCGGGTTCAGGCTGTCGTGGTTGCCCCCCTCGCCGCCCTCGGCGAGAAGGTTCAGAACGGGGAGTGCGGCAGCAGTGCTCATGGTCGGCGGGACCTTCTCGGCTCGGTGAACGGACCTGGGGGTTGTTCGGGCCGGTGAGGGCCCACCCGTCATCGTACGGGGGGTTACACGGCAACCGCTCGGCGGCCCACCGCCGCTGACCGGGCGTGAGCGCGGGCCGGGGCGCACGCGGTGGACGGGCCCCGAGCGGCCCGGGGCTAGTTGTTCTTGAACGCGCGGGCCATGGCCCAGACCAGCAGGCCGATGCCCACGAAGGACGCGATCACGATGATCCGCAGGAACAGGCCCGGGCCGCCCTCCTCGGAGATGGGCGCGGCCAGGCTGACAAGGGTGTCGGTGGACATCTGCGGGGCTCCTCGAACTGCTCGGTACCGCGGCCGGGTCCGGTCTCGGTCGTCCAGGCTCAGGTTAAACCGGCCTCACACCGGCGCCACCCACCGGCCCCGGCGGGGCGCCAGCCGGGGC
>NZ_JBEXJK010000347.1:0-8938 GCF_040609095.1 Kitasatospora sp. NPDC004799 | reverse complement strand
TTCTCGGTGACCTCGGCGCTGGCCGGGACGCTGCTCAACCTGGGCGGGGACACCCCGGTCGACTCGGCGCGGTACATGACCTTCCTGGTCGGACCGGGGCGAGCCACGGTCCGACCGGCCCCGCGCGTTCGAACGGTCAGGCGCAGGTGACGTTTCCAGAGGTGTCGGCGGTGCAGAGCTGGGTCATGGTGCCGTTGTTGGGGTCGCTCGGGTAGGGGCTGGCCGAGAGGCGGGTCATGGTCAGCGGGTATTCGGTGCCCGGGGTCAGCTGGCCGACGGTGAACGAGATCAGCGGAGTGGTCGTCTGGTGGCCGGCGGCGATGTCCACCATGTCGCAGGTGAGGAGCCGCTGCGCGGTGTCGACGGTGCAGGTGGACGGCTTGGTGGCGTTGGTGAAGCCCTCGGGATAGCTGAGTTGGTAGCGGACGTTGGTGGCGTCGTTCTCGCCCACGTTCACCATGTGGGGCGTCAGGTAGAGGGTGCCGCCGTTCGCGCTGCCCTTCGCGGGGGCCACGAAGAGCAGGAGGTTGGTGGACGGCGCGGGGTGCGACAGGGCCGAGGCGGGGCCCTGCCCGCGGCCGTTCACCGCGGTGACCTGCACCTTGGCGTGGTCCGCTTCGATCTGCGCGACGCGGTCGGCGGGCACGGTCAGCGACGTCGAGGTGCCGGGTACGGTCCCCAGGACGGTTTCGGCGCCGGCCGGGTCGCTGGGATCGTGGTCCACGGTCACCACGTACTCCTCGATGGCGCTGCCGCCGTCGGAGGGAGCGGTCCAGGTGACGGTGGAGCCGTCCGGGCTGATCGCCGGGTTCTTGGGGGCACCCGGCAGGGTCGCCCCGTGGTGGACGGCGGCCTGGAGGGTGGCCGACGGGCAGCTGGGCGTGCCGGCGGTGGTCGCGGTGACCAGGTCGACGTATTGGCTGGGGCGCGGGTGCGGCGGGGTGTAGAGGCCGTTCTGGTCGACGGTGCCCACCGATCCGGGCGCCATGGACCAGGTGACCCCCTGGGCGGGGTCGCATCCGGCCGGCCAGGTCACGGTGTACTGGTGCTGCTGGGCCGCCGCGGTGAGGCTCTCGGTCGAATCGGTCGAATCGGTCGAATTGGTCGAATCGGCCGACTCGGCGGCCGACTCGGCCGACGGCGCGCTCCGCACGCCGGGGGCGAGGGCGGAGCCGCCGGACAGGGACGGTCCCGGGAAGGGGCCGGGGGCCTTGTACAGGTCGAAGGTCGTGTTGTACACCTCGCCGCGCATCGAGATGCTGGCGACCTTGAAGTCGACGACGAACAACAGCTCGACCTTCAGGGGCGCCTTGACCGTCAGCCATGGATCGGCGGAGGTGTCCGCGGTCACCTCGATGGCGGGCGTGATCTCCAGCCTCGGGCCGGCCAGGTTGTACACGAGGATCTCCAGCGCCACCGGGAAGGCGAAGGTGACCTTGGCCGCCGCGTTCAGCGAGTAGTCGAACTTGGTGACGGGATCCTTGGTCAGGTCCGTCTTGTGGACCGCCCCGGTGTTGTCACGGCTGAGCCTGCCGCCCATCGTCCGCTCGTAGGAGGCGGAGAACGAGAAGCTGATCGAGCCGTCGATCGAGGTCTGGGTGTACACCGTCAGCGAGGGGCAGAGCACGACCATGTACACCGTCAGGCAGCTCGCCGGCTTGACGGTCAGCAGCGGCTCACGCTGCGTCTCGTGCTTGTAGGCGATGCCCAGTTCGCCCTGGACCGACGCCTTGGCGGTCGCGGTCGCGGTGAAGTCGGCGGTGAGGTGGTAGCCGCGGGGATCCACCCGGTAGTAGGCGGGATCGCGCTCGAGACCGGCGTTGGCCGACCAGTCGACGTTCAGGCTCAGCGCCGCGGTGAGCTTCGCGGTGACCGTGGTGTTGTTGCCCAGCCGCTCCTTCATCTTGGGATCGTTGGTGAGCTTCTCGGCCAGGTCGAGGGTGAAGGTCTTGTCCGCGGCCATGCCGGAGGCCTGGGAGGCCACCGACGCCTGGACGTTGGGGTTGAGCATCTTGACCCGGTAGCCGTCGGCACCGGTGGTCAGTCGGCTGCCGGAGGCGGTGAAGTCCAGAGCCAGGAACGCCTGCTCCAACGAGCCCTGGCTGGTGGTGAGGGTGACCACGCCGCCGGCGGTGCTGATCTTCTCCACCACGCGCAGCAGGCCGCCGTGGAGCAGCGGGTTGCTGCTCTCCCCGACGACGACGATGTTCTTCACCTTCAGGTCGGTCACCTGCGCGGGCGGGTCGGTGAACACCACGCTGGTGCCGGTGACGCCGGTGACGGCGGCCGCCGAGGCCTGGGACAGCATCACGGTGCCGGGGGCGAGCTTCGGGGCCGGCGCCGCCTTGGCCGCGGCGCTGGTGGTGGCGCGCACGCCGCCCTGTTGGAGGGCGGTGACGGTGACCGCGTACTCGACGCCCGGGGCCAGCGAGGTCAGATTCGCCTGCCTCGTGCCGCTCGGCGCGTTCATCGTGACCGGCGGGTGGCCGGGGGCGGTCGCGTCCACGACGTAGCCCGTGACGGGGCTGCCGCCGTCGTCCAGCGGCGCGTCCCAGGTCACCTTGAGCGAGGACGGATCGGGCTGGCTGCCGTCCGCCGCGACCGGCGGCGGGGCGGCGGTCACGTCCTGCGGTGCGCCGGCGGTGTAGGCGGGCCTGGTCCTGACGGTGCCGTTGTCGTTGGCGCCGACGGTCTGGCTGTCGGAGACGCCGGCCGGCCCGGTCCCCACCGCGTTGGTCGCGGTGACCGAGACGAAGTAGTACCTGTCGTTGACCAGCCCGGTGACGGCGGTGCTCAGCACGTCACCCGCCACGTTCACGGTCACAGCGGCGCCCGGGCCGTTCGGGGTCGCGGTGACGGTGTAGCCGGTCACCGGCGAGCCGTTGGGGTGGGCGGGGTTCCAGGAGGCGAGGACGGCGCCGTCCCGGCCCAGCAGGGTGCCCAGGGTGGGCGCGAGCGGGGCCTTGGGAGTCTGCGGGCCGCCGATGAAGGCGGGGGACGTGCCGGAGACGGCGCCCCCGGCGGTGGTCTCGGTGGCCTTGAAGGCGTAGCTGACGTCGTTGGTCAGGCCGCCGATCTCGACCACCGGCGGGTTGGCCGGGTCCGGGCTCTGCACCGCGCCGGTGGCGACCGGTGCGCCGGTCGCGTTGCCCTGGTCGTCCAGCGCGTACGCCGACACGTCGACGCGGGCCACCGCCGCCTGGGCGGTGTCCCCGGGGGTCACGGTCACCCTCACCGTGCCGGTGGCGTACGGCTGCACGGAATCGATCAGGGGCGCCTGCACCGTCTGCGCCACCGCGCTCGCCCGCGCGGGCGACGGCGCCGCCCCGGCCGCTCCCATCGATCCCGCACCCAGCCCCAGCGCGATCGCCACGGCCACCACCGAGCGGCCGGATAAGCGCCCGGCCCTGGTCTTCCTCGAGTGCCACATGCTCAATGCCTCTCCGCCCGCGGCACACACGGGTCCGCGGGACCGGGCCCCGGCGGGGCCCCGCCGGAATCTACCGATCCGGAAGCGGAGCCAAACCGTCCTCAGCAGCGTGCAATAGCACCGAAGTCGGCGTCCACCGCGCCTCCCGCGATCGACGTAGGAAAGGCCGTCGACCGGGCACCACGCCGGCGTCCGGTCAGCGCGCTCGACGGCTGTCGTGACGCTGCGCAAGGTCGCGCAGGGCGTGGACGAGCGTCGTGACGTGGGGCCGGTCGCCCCGGCTGAGAGCGCCGACGCGGACGGGCCCGTGGACCGCTGCCCGGTGCCGCGGTCCGTCGGGGGACGGTCCGCAGCACCGCCGCCGCTTCACCGCCGCTTCACCGCCGCTTCACCGCCGTTTCAGCGCCGCGCTCCGGCGGACACGGTGCGGGCGGCCCGCAGCGCCGGGAGCGCGACGAGCAGCGCCACCGGGGCGCAGCCGAAGGCGAGCGTTTCGTAGCCGCCGGCCGCCACCACCGGGCCGGAGAGCAGACCGCCGGTGCAACCCGCGACGGACAGCCCGACATCGGCCAGGCCCTGGGTCGCGGCGCCCCGGGCGGGCGGCGCGGCGGCGGTGACCACGGCCGTGCCGCCGACCAGGCCCAGGTTCCAACCCACGCCGGCCAGCAGCAGGGCCACCGCCAGGACCGGCACCGGGTCCGCCGGCGCAAGGCCGGCCAGCAGGGCGGCCGCGCCGAGCGTGACGCCGGCGGCGGCGGCCACCGGGAGCGCTCCCCAGCGGTCGACCAGCAGGCCGCTGAGCGGGGAGGGCAGGAACATCGCGCCGATGTGCAGCGAGACGACCAGGCCGATCACGCCGGTGCCGTGGCCGTTGGCGGCCAGGTGGACCGGGACCATGGTCATCAGGGCGACCTTCGGCAGCTGGACGAGCACCATGATCCACAGGCCGGTCGCCACACCCGGGGACCGCGGGCGGTCCGACGCCTTCGCCGCTTCGGCCGCTTCGGCGGGTTCCGCCGGTGCCGGTGCCGGTGTCGGCGGCGGCGTCGCGGCCCGGGCCGACCGCAGCGGATCGGGCCTGAGTAGCGCCCCGATCACGACGGCCGCCACCGCGTACCCGACGGCGGCCAGCAGGAACGGCGCGGCCGTCCGGGGCACGCCCCAGTCCTCGGCCGGCCCGCCGACGAGCGCCACCAGGTTGGGCCCGGCCACGGCGCCGAACGTCGAGGCGAGCAGCACCCGGCTGACGGCCCGGCCGCGCCGCTCCGGGGTGGCCAGATCGGCGCCCGCGTACCGGGCGAGCAGGTTGGTGGCGGTGCCGGCGCCGTAGACCAGCAGCGCGGGCAGCAGGAGCACGACCTGGTCGGCGGCCACCGCGACCACCACGCCCACGCTGCCCAGGGCGCCGATCGCGTACCCGAGGCCGAGCCCCGGGCGGCGTCCCCAGGACTGGCAGAGCCGGCCGATGCCCAGAGCGCCGAGCATCGACCCGCCGGTGAACAGGGCGGTGGGCAGGCCGGCCAGCCCGGTCGAGCCGAGCATCTCCTCGGCGATCAGCGCCCCCACCACGACGCCCGCGGTCAACCCGACGCCGCTGACCAGCTGGGAGACGACCAGAACGGCCAGCACCCGGCGCTGCGCCGGGTGCTGGGGCGGATGCCGGGCCTCCTCGGCGACCTGCGGGGAGACCGTCACGCCGCCACCGTCGGGCGCAGCGCCGAGATCTCCGCCAGGGGCATCCCCAGCTCCTCGTGGAGGTAGCGGACGATGGTCCAGTGCGGCAGCGCGCCCTCGTCGAAGGGCCCGAACTCCTGGCAGTAGAGCGGGATCCAGCGCAGCGCCTGCTCGGCGGCGGCCTCCCGGCCGGGCTCCTCCTGGTACGTCTCGTAGGGGATGCCCCGGTGGTGGACGAAGTAGCGGCCCGGCAGGCGTTCCTCGCACAGGGCCCGGTACTCGCGGGTCTGCAGGATGAGGTAGTGCCAGATCTCGTCGATGTCCTGCTCGACCGGCAGGAAGAGGCCGGCGAGTTCCTCCCGGTGGCGGGAGACCAGGTAGAGGTAGCGCAGGCACTCGGTGACCTGCCGCTCGGCGTCGGCGGGTGCGGCGCCGGTGCGCGCGGCGGTGTACGCCACCACCTCGGCGTGCAGGTCCTCGCCGAGCAGGGAGGCGAGCTCGGCGGCGGTGACGCGGGGTCGGTCGGCGGTCATCGGGCGCCTCCGTGGCTGTCCCCGGCGGCCGGGGTGGGGGTCGGGGCGGCGCTGAGCCAGGCGTACTTGCCCGAGGCGCCGATCGGCAGGTGTTCGTGGTGCTCGACCCGGCACGGTCGTCCGATCAGCCGTTCGGTCTCGCGGGCCATCGCGTCCGCCTCGGCGGCCGTCAACGGGGCGCCGTCGAAGGTGGTGCAGCGCAGCACGGCCCCGTCGCCGGGGCCGGTGGCGTCCAGCCGGTGGAGGAAGGTCCGGGGCGTGACCGCGCCGACCACCTCGTCGAGGTCCCCCTGGGCGACCGGGCCGTCGGGAGTGGCGAGCAGTTCCTTCTCCCGGCCGCAGAACCGGGCGATGCGCCCGGGGTCCGCGCTGCCGTCCAGCGTGCGGACGCAGTCCCCGGAGCGGTAGCGGACCAGCGGCATCCACGGATTCCGCAGGCTGGTGACGATCAGGGCGTGGATCCCGCTCCCCGGGGCGACGGGCAGGAGCTCGACGCTCATCCCGTCGAGGTACGGCCGGTACCGGCCGCTGCGGTCGCTGTAGTAGAGGTAACCCAGTTCGGTGCTGCCGAACAGGTCGACGATCGGGTAGTCGAAGTGCTCGCGCAGGTACCGGGCGACGTTCACGGGGGTGTACTCGTAGGCGTGCACGATGCTGGCCGGCTGCGGGAAGTCCGCCCACAGGCCCCAGGCCCTGGCCTTGCGCACCAGGTGCGCGAGGTGGGAGGAGGAGCAGTCGAGGTGGTACCGGCCGCGCGGGTGAGCCCGGGCGGCCTCCCGGATCTCCGCGAGCATGCGTTCGACGTCGGCCCGTTGCCAGTGGTCGGGGTCGAGGCGGAGGTTGAGGTAGCAGGTGCGTTCGTCCAGCCACCTTTCCGCCAGGGCCGGTCGGGCGTCCGGCTCGCCGCCCCGCTTGCGGGCGTTGACCCGTGCCACGTGCTCGGTGGCCAGGACGGTGGTCAGCGAGACCCGCTTGCAGCCCTCGGCCCAGGTGTCGGCGATGTCGGGGTGCTCGCTCCACAGCCGGTAGTAGGACTTCAGCAGGAAGTACGGTGGCCGGATGAGCTGCATGCGGGCGTGGTTGGTGCCCGTGGAGAGTACGAACTCCGCCTCGCCCGCGGCGAGTGCCTCGGCGAGGCCGGGCGTCATCCAGTTGTCCGGAAAGCCGCGGGCGATCTCGGACTTCTCCAGCACGGGGAAGTGTCCCCGCTCGATCGAGGTGCGGTAGAGGGGGATGTCCTTGATCCGGTCGACCACGTCGGCGGTCGGTTGGCCGTTCATGTCACCTCCGGTCGGTGGGGTCACCTGGGCTCGTGGCC
The DNA here is from genome assembly GCF_040609095.1 of Kitasatospora sp. NPDC004799. Taxonomy (NCBI): domain Bacteria; kingdom Bacillati; phylum Actinomycetota; class Actinomycetes; order Kitasatosporales; family Streptomycetaceae; genus Kitasatospora; species Kitasatospora sp. NPDC004799. The sequence goes on along the minus strand of NZ_JBEXJK010000347.1, from coordinate 1,983 downwards.
CCGGGGCCGCTCCGACCCGGGGCCCGGGAATCCGGGCCGGCCGCTCCGGCCGGCCCGGACCCTGTCGGCACTGCCGGTGCGTCGGGCTGGGTCAGGAGATACAGCCCGACTTCGCCACGCTGATGCATCCGGACTTGGCGACGCTGATGCAGCCGTCCTTGGCGGCACCGGCCGAGTTGACGGCGACCCAGCGCTTCCACTTGTCGTCCTGGGTCATCCGCTTGATGAGCTGCTCCATTCGGACCTCCTCGATGTGTGCCGGTCATCCGACGGCGCGGATCGGCGCCGCCACCGGCGACAGTAAAGTGATGGTCAAGGAAGTGTCAATGACGGGTCATCAGTCTCGGTCGCGACCGTCTGACGTGACGTCAGCACGGGCCGTGCGTCGTCGCCCGGTGAGGCCTTCCAGGCCTCGTGGTCTCAGTCCAGGCCGCGGGCCCGGCGGAAGCGGGAGCCGAGGGCGTCCGGGGCGACGAGCGGGGCCGGGTAGTCGGGGGCGAGCGGCCACGGGCGGTGCACGGCACGCCCGGTCAGATGGGCCAGTTCGGGCACCCAGCGGCGCACGTACGCGCCGTCCGGGTCGTACCGTTCGGCCTGGCGCAGCGGGTTGACGACCCGGTTGGGGCGGGTGTCGGTGCCGGTGCCGGCGACCCACTGCCAGTTGAGCTGGTTGTCGGCCACGTCCCCGTCGACCAGCAGCGCCAGGAAGTGGGCGGCGCCGATCCGCCAGTCCAGGTACAGGCACTTCGCGAGGAAGCCCGCGGTCAGCAGGCGGGCGCGGTTGTGCATCCAGCCCTCCTCGGCGAGCTGGCGCATCCCGGCGTCGACGATCGGGTAGCCGGTGCGGCCCTGCCGCCAGGCCTCGGCCTCGCGCTCGTCCTGGTGCCAGTGGTCGTCCCGGGAGCGGTAGTCGCGGTGCGCGGCGTCCGGGCGGGCGGCGAGGACCTGGTGGTGGAAGTCGCGCCAGGTGAGCTGCCGGACGAAGGCCCGCGCGCCCTCACCGTCGTGCTGCAGGGCGCGTTCGACGAGTTCGGTGGGGGAGAGGCAGCCGAAGTGCAGGTACGGGGAGAGCCGGGAGGTGGCGTCGGCGGCGAGGTCGTCGTGCACCTCCGCGTAGCGGTCGGCGTCCCAGCGCCGCCACCGTCGGCGCGCCGCGGTCTCGCCCCCGGGTGGCAGCGCCGGGGACAGCGCGGGCGAGAGCGGCCCGGCGGGCGGCAGTTCCTCGCTGCCGATGCCGTCCGGGGTGTCGATCTTCCGGGGCGCGCCCAGCACCGTACGGCGCGGCGTCTGCTGCCAGGCGCGGTGGTACGGGGTGAAGACCGCGTAGTGGTCCCGGCCGGCCGGGGTGATCCGGCCCGCCGGGACCACCGTCAGCGAGGCGTCGTGGACGTGCAGGCGGTCGCCGAACATCCGGCGCAGCCGTTCCTCGCGCCGCTGCGCGAAGGCGCTGACGCCCGCGGCGACGTGCACGGTGGCGGCACCGGCCTCGGCGGCCACCCGGGCCGTCTGCTCGGCGGGTTCGCCGCGGCGCACGACCAGCCGGGAGCCCGTCCGGCGCAGCGAGGCGTCCAGGTCGGCGAGGCAGTCGGCGAGGAACGCCTGCCGGTTGGGCGCGGCGAACCCGGCGCGCTCGACGGCGGGGTCCAGGACGAACAGGGGGACGACCTGCTCGGCCGCGGAGCGGGCGGCGTGCAGCACGGGGTTGTCGTGCAGCCGCAGGTCCTGGGTGAACAGGGCGATCGATACGGTCACGGGTGGGGCCTCGCAGGTGGTGCCGTCGGAGTCCGGGCGGTCCTTCCCGGGGGGCCGGAGCCGCCCGCGCCCGGGCCGGACCGGCGGCCGGGACCGAAGGTACCGCGTGGGACCGGCCCGCCGGGTGCACGACCCACGGGGTCGTTCCTCGGGATGTGCAGCGGCCGCCGCTCCCAGTACTCCTCGCGGAACGCCGGTAGGGACACCGGGTGCAGAAGCCGGGAGAGGTCG
>NZ_JBEXJK010000346.1:0-9018 GCF_040609095.1 Kitasatospora sp. NPDC004799 | reverse complement strand
CTCGCCGTCGTGCGGTGGCCGGCCCGGCCGGGCCGGCCACGGGGGCCGGACCGCCGGTCAGGCGTCGACCAGCTGCTCCTCGGGGAGCTCGACGTGGGCGCCCAGGTCGCGCAGCTTCTCCATGAAGTTCTCGTAGCCGCGGTTGATCAGGTCGATGCCGTGCACGGTCGAGGTGCCCTCGGCCGCCAGCGCCGCGATCAGGTACGAGAAGCCGCCGCGCAGGTCCGGGATGACCAGCTCGGAGCCGATCAGCTTGGACGGGCCGGAGACGACCGCGGAGTGCAGGAAGTTGCGGGCGCCGAAGCGGCACGGGGTGGCGCCCAGGCACTCGCGGTAGAGCTGGATGTGCGCGCCCATCTGGTTCAGCGCGCCGGTGAAGCCGAGCCGCGACTCGTACACCGTCTCGTGGACGATGGACAGGCCGGTGGCCTGGGTCAGCGCGACCACCAGCGGCTGCTGCCAGTCGGTCTGGAAGCCCGGGTGCACGTCGGTCTCCAGGGCGATCGCCTTGAGCTCGCCGCCCGGGTGCCAGAAGCGGATGCCCTCGTCGTCCACCTCGAAGGCGCCGCCGACCTTCCGGAAGGTGTTCAGGAAGGTCATCATCTCCAGCTGGCGGGCGCCGCGGACGTAGATGTCGCCCTTGGTGGCCAGCGCCGCGCAGGCCCAGGAGGCGGACTCCAGCCGGTCCGGCAGCGCGCGGTGGTTGTAGCCGTTCAGCTCGTCCACACCGGTGATCAGGATCGTCCGGTCGGTGCCCAGCGTGATGATCGCGCCCATCTTCTGCAGGACGCAGATCAGGTCGACGATCTCCGGCTCGATGGCCGCGTTGCGCAGCTCGGTGACGCCCTCGGCGAGGACGGCGGTGAGCAGCACCTGCTCGGTCGCGCCGACCGAGGGGTAGGGCAGCTCGATCTTGGTGCCGCGCAGCCGCTGCGGGGCGACCAGGTAGGTGCCCTGCGGGTGCTTCTCGATGGTGGCGCCGAACTGGCGCAGCACCTCGAAGTGGAAGTCGACCGGGCGGCCGCCGATGTCGCAGCCGCCCAGGCCGGGGATGAAGGCGTGGCCGAGGCGGTGCAGCAGCGGGCCGCAGAACAGGATCGGGATCCGCGAGGAGCCGGCGTGCGCGTCGATGTCGGCGACGTTGGCGCTCTCGACGTGCGAGGGGTCGAGGATCAGCTCGCCCTCCTCGTCACCGGCGCGCACCGTCACGCCGTGCAGCTGCAGCAGGCCGCGGACCACCTTGACGTCGCGGATGTCCGGGACGTTGCGCAGTCTGCTGGGGCCCTGCCCGAGGAGGGCGGCGACCATGGCCTTGGGCACCAGGTTCTTCGCACCGCGGACGCGGATCTCGCCTTCGAGCGGGTTTCCGCCATGGACCAGCAGGACGTCGTCGGTCATCGTTCTCGCAATCCGGGGTGCCAGAGGAGTCGGGGGAGGGGCTCCGGGAGAGAGCCGGTGGTGGACCGGTCGTACGGGCGCGTTCGGGCCCCCGGCGAAACCGAGTCGGCACCGTATAAGGGCGTCCACCAGACGTAGATGGTAGTAGGCGTGCCGATGGTTCCCGTGAGCCTCTCCCGTGATGGTGCTCTCTCCCGGCCCGCGCCCGCCCTCCGGTACGGCCGTACGGGTGTTCGTCCGGCGTGGCGCGTTTCCGAGTGTTGCGGTGTCCGAGGGGTGCCGTTCTGCGGGATCATGTGGGCATGACGGCGGCCCATTCGCACGGAGGCCGGTCCCACACCGGCCGTCTGCTCGTCGCGACGCCCCTGCTCACCGACCCGAACTTCGCGCGGGCGGTGGTGCTGCTCCTCGACCACGACGCCGAGGGGGCGCTCGGCGTGGTCCTCAACCGGCCGACGCCGGTCGAGGTGGGCAGTGTGCTGGACGGCTGGAACAGACTCGTCGGACAGCCGGCCGTGGTGTTCCAGGGCGGTCCGGTGGCGCTGGACTCGGCGCTCGGCCTCGCGGTGGCGCCGGGGGAGCCGGGCACCGGGGAGCCGCTCGGCTGGCGCCGGGTGCACGGCGCGATCGGCCTGGTGGACCTGGAGGCGCCGCCCGAGGTGCTGGCCGGCGAGCTGGGCAGCCTGCGGATCTTCGCCGGGTACGCCGGCTGGTCGCCGGGGCAGCTGGAGGCGGAGCTGGAGACCGGTGCCTGGTACCTGGTGGACTGCGAGCCCGGGGACGTCTCCAGCCCGGAGCCGGAGCGGCTGTGGCGTGCGGTGCTGCGCCGCCAGCGCGGCCCGCTCGCCCTGCTGGCGACGTACCCGGACGACCCGACGATGAACTGAGCCGACCGGCCCGGCGCCGCGGCACTGGCCGGGTTTCCGGAGGCCCCCATAGACTTGGCACCCATGAGCACTCTTGAGCCCGAGCGCGGCCTCGGCACCGGCACCCTGGTCGAGCCCGTCCCGCAGGTGTCCCACGGGGACGGCGACCACGAGCGCTTCGCGCACTACGTCCAGAAGGACAAGATCATGGAGAGCGCGCTCTCCGGGTCCCCCGTGGTGGCGCTCTGCGGCAAGGTGTGGGTGCCCGGGCGCGACCCGAAGAAGTACCCGGTCTGCCCGATGTGCAAGGAGATCTACGACGGCATCGGCAAGCCGCAGGGCGGCGACGGCGACAAGAAGTAGTCCGGGCCGCCGCGCACGACGCCGTTTTGCATAGCACCCGGTTTCCCGGGTGGTCTATGCCAATCGTTCGGGGCGTGGGCAGGATGTCGGAATGGACCTCATTCCCGCACCTTCGAGTGCCGCCCGCCGCCCGGACGAGGACTATCCGCTCGACGCCGCCACCACGCTGACCGCACCCCCCGCGCTGGCCGACGCCGAGCGCTGGCTGCGGGCCACGCTGTCCGCCGCCACCGGGCTGCCGCTGGGCCCGGGCCGGCCGGGTGCGGGCATCGAGCTGGTCCAGGACGGGACGCTGGCCGCCGAGGCGTACCGGATCACGGTGCGCCCCGGCCACGCCCTGGTCGCCGCGGGCGGCCCGGCCGGCGCGCTGTGGGGCGCGCAGACCCTGCGGCAGCTGCTCGGGCCGGACGCCTACCGCCGCTCGCCGCTGCGCCGCGAGGGCTGGGTGCTGCCCGGCGCCGACATCGCCGACGCCCCCCGGTTCGGCTGGCGCGGCGCGCTGCTCGACGTCGCCCGGCACTTCCTGCCCAAGTCGGACGTGCTGCGCTTCGTCGACCTGCTGGCCGCGCACAAGCTCAACGTGCTGCACCTGCACCTGACCGACGACCAGGGCTGGCGGATCGAGATCAAGCGCTACCCGGGGCTGACCGAACGCGGGGCCTGGCGGGAGCGCTCGATGGTCGGCTACCGGTCCGGGCAGCGCCGCGACGACCGCCCGCACGGCGGCTACTACACCCAGGACGACCTGCGCGAGATCGTCGCCTACGCGGCCGCCCGCGGGGTCACCGTCGTCCCGGAGGTCGACCTGCCCGGCCACACCCAGGCCGCCGTGGCCGCCTACCCCGAGCTGGGCAACACCGACGTGGTGGACACCGCCGCGCTCGGGGTGTGGACCGACTGGGGGGTGAGCCACCACGTGCTCAACGCCTCCGAGGAGACCCTGCGGTTCTTCGAGGGCGTGCTGGAGGAGGTCCTGGAGCTCTTCCCGTCCGAGTTCATCCACCTCGGCGGCGACGAGTGCCCCAAGGAGCAGTGGAAGGACAGCGCCGCCGCCCAGGCGCGGATCCGCGAGCTGGGCCTGGCCAACGAGGACGAGCTGCAGAGCCACGTCATCCGGCACTTCGACCGCTGGCTGGCCGCGCGCGGCCGCCGGCTGATCGGCTGGGACGAGATCCTGGAGGGCGGGCTCGCGCCGGGCGCGGCCGTCTCCTCGTGGCGCGGGTTCGGCGGTGGGGTCGCCGCCGCGAAGGCCGGGCACGACGTGGTGATGTGCCCCGAGCAGCACGTCTACTTCGACCACCGGCAGGCGGACGGGCCGGACGAGCCGATCCCGGTCGGCTTCGTGCGCACGCTGGAGGACGTCTACCGGTTCGAGCCGGTCCCGGCCCAGCTGGACGAGGCCGCCGCGCGGCACGTGATCGGCACCCAGGCCAACCTGTGGAGCGAGTTCATGGACAGCGCCCGGGACATCGACTACCGGGCCTTCCCCCGGCTGGTCGCCTTCGCCGAGGTGGCCTGGTCCGCGCTGCCCGCCGAGCCGGCCGAGCGGGACTTCGCCGGTTTCGAGCGGCGGCTGACGGCGCACCTGAGGGTGCTGGACGCGCTCGGCGTCGAGTACCGCCCGGCCTCCGGCCCGCACCCGTGGCAGCGGTGGCCCGGGGTGGCCGGACGGCCGATCGAGGGGCCGCCGCCGGTCCGCTAGACACGCCCTGGACACGCCCAGGTCCTCCGCACCGGGAACTTCTGAACGGTCGTCCGACGTCAAGAACTGATGAACATCTGCCCTGGCCCGGAGCGGGTCGGGGCAGATACCGCCCGGTATCGGTCCCAATCGGGCAGCCCCGTTCACCGGCCCCGAAGTGATCATCGAGCATTGTGTGCCAGAGTTGCCCAACCCGGCCCGATCGCCCGTACCCTACGGGCCAGGCCGGGCTGCTGACGCAGGACAGCACGGCCGAAGGCCGGCGGGCGGCAGGCGATCGATGAGCAAGTGGAGCACGGTGGGACCCAGGTGAACCGGACGATCATGCTGCCGGCCTCCCTCGACGAGGCCGTCGACGCGCTGGCCGCCGCCCCGGCCGCGGTACCGGTGGCCGGAGCCACCGACCTGATGGAGGCCGTCAACGCCGGCCGGCTCCGCCCCGCCGCCCTGGTCGGCCTCGGCCGGATCACCGAACTGCGCGGCTGGCGCTACGAGGACGGCGGCACCGCCGTGCTCGGCGCCGGACTCACCCACGCCAGGATGGACCGCCCCGACTTCGCCGCGCTCATCCCCGCGCTCGCCGACGCCGCCCGCACCGCCGGCCCGCCGCAGGTCCGCAACGTCGGCACCCTCGGCGGGAACATCGTCACCGCCGCCCCGGCCGGCGACACCCTCCCGGTGCTCACCGCGCTGGAGGCCAGCGTCACCCTGGCCCGGGCCGGCGGCACCCGCGAGGTGCCGGTCAGTCACCTGCTCACCGGGCTCGACCCGGTGCGCCCCGGCGAGCTGCTCACCTGGGTGCGCGTCCCGCTGCTGCACGCCCCGCAGGTCTTCCTCAAGGCCACCGGCCGCAGCGGCCCGGCCCGCGCCACCGCCTCCGTCGCCCTCGTCCTCGACCCGGCCCGGCGCTCGGTGCGCTGCGCCGTCGGGGCCGTCGCGCCGGTGCCGCTGCGGCCGCTGGAGGCCGAGGCCTGGGTGGCCGGCTGCATCGACTGGGACGGCAGCCGGGAGATCGACCCGGCCGCGACCGCGGCCTTCGGCGAGTACGTGGCCGCCGCCTGCGTCCCCGACAACTACGGCGCCGAGGGCGCCTGGGAGGCCGTGACCGAGGGGCCGACCGCGGCCGCCGTCCGATTGCGGCGTACCGTATCGGTGCTGGCCCGACGGGCACTGGGAAGGGCGCTGAAGTGACCACAGACCCCATCGAGACCCTGGACGCCGACCCGCTCGGCCTCTCCCCGCAGGTCAGCCGCGAGCTGCGCCCGTGCGCCTCGTACACGCTGCGGGTCAACGGTTTCGAACGGCCCGTCACCGACGCCTGGATCGGCGAGAGCCTGCTCTACGTGCTGCGCGAGCGGCTCGGCCTGGCCGGCGCCAAGGACGGCTGCGAGCAGGGCGAGTGCGGCGCCTGCTCGGTGCAGGTGGACGGCCAGCTGGTGGCCGGCTGCCTGGTGCCGGCCGCGCTGGCCGCCGACAGCGAGATCAACACCGTCGAGGGCCTGTCGGCCGCCGGCGGCGCGAGCGCCGTCCAGCAGGCGCTGGCCGCCTCCGGCGCCGTCCAGTGCGGCTACTGCACCCCCGGCATGGCGATGGCGGTGCACGACCTGCTCCAGCGCAACCACCGGCCCAGCGAGGTGGAGGCCCGGCAGGCGCTGTGCGGCAACCTCTGCCGCTGCACCGGCTACCGGGGCGTGCTGGCCGCCGTCCAGACCGTCGCGGACGCCCGCGCGCTGGAGGCCGAGGAGGCGGAGGAGGCCGCGGCGCTCGCCGAGGCCGCCGCCGCGCAGGCCGCCGAGGCCGCTCCCGGGGCGCCGGCCGCCCCGGCCGCCGAGCAGGCCGCCGAACCGCCGGCGGAGGCGCCGGTGGAGCCCGGACAGGCCGTCGAGCCGCCGGTCTACACCGACGCCGAGGCCTGGATCGAGCACGTCCCGCAGCAGCCCGTCGAGCCCCACCCGGCCGCCCACCCCGCGCCGCAGCCCGCGCCGCTGTCCGGCGCCGTGCCGCAGGGCGTCGCGCAGGCCCCGGCCGGAATGCCGTACGGCGACCCCCAGGGCTACGACACCGGCGTGTACGACACCACCGTGCTGGCCCCGATCCGGGACACCATCCCCGCCCAGGCCAGCGACGAGCAGGTGTACTACCCGCCGCAGGGCTACCCCGAGCAGCCCTACCAGGCCACCCCCGCGCACGGCACCTACCTGCCCTACCCGGACGGCCACCAGCAGCAGAACGGCTACGACACCGGGTACGACGCCCCGGTCTACGAGTCCACCCCCGCGCACGGAACCCCGCTGCCCGGCGCCGCCTACGACGGCACGCCGCCGCACGGCACCCCGTACGCCGCCCCGCACCCGCACGGTGCCCCGGCCGAGGGCGGCGCCCCGGCCGGCGTCCCGTACGGTGCCACCCCCGCCCACGGCATCCGGCTCCCCGAGGACGACCACGCATCATGACGTCGCCTACCGACATCGGCGCAGCACTCCAGCAGGACGGTGGCGAGGGCGGCGCACCGGAGCCGATCGGCCTGGGCAGCTCGCCGCTGCGCAGCGACGCGCTGCCCAAGGCGCTCGGCATCTACCCGTACGCGGCCGACCTGTGGGCCGAGGGGCTGCTGTGGGGCGCCGTGCTGCGCTCGCCGCACCCGCACGCCTGGATCCGCGGCATCGACACCTCGGCCGCGCTGGCGCTGCCCGGGGTGCACGCCGTGGTCACCGCCGCGGACCTGCCGCCCGGCCCGGACGGCACCCCCGACGGCGCCCCGGCCGGGCCGATCGTCGCCGACCGGCCGGTGCTGGCCGCCGGCGTGGTGCGCCACCACGGCGAGCCGATCGCCGCGGTGGCCGCCGACCACCCGGACACCGCCCGGGTGGCGGTCGGGCTGATCGCGGTCGACTACGAGCCGCTGGAGGCCGTCACCGACCCCGAGCAGGCCTTCACCGCACCGCCGCTGCACCCGGACGGCAACCTCTTCCGCCACCTGCCGCTGCGCACCGGGGACCCGGACGCGGTCGGCGAGATCGTCGTCGAGGGCCTGTACCAGGTCGGCCGGCAGGACCCGGCCCCGCTCGGCGCCGAGGCCGGGCTGGCCGTGCCGCGCCCGGACGGCGGCGTCGAGCTGCACCTGTCCTCCACCGACCCGCACGGCGACCGCGACCGCACAGCCGCCTGCCTCGGCCTGGAGCCGGACCGGGTCCGGCTGGTGGTCACCGGCGTGCCCGGCGCCACCACCGACCGCGAGGACATCTCGTTCCAGGTCACCCTGGCCCTGCTGGCGCTGCGCACCGGCCGCCCGGTGAAGATGACGCTCACCCGCGAGGAGTCCTTCCACACCCACACCTCGCGCCACCCCGCCCTCCTGCGCTACCGCCACCACGCCGACGCCGAGGGCACGCTGGTGAAGGTCGAGGCGCAGATCCTGCTGGACGGCGGCGCGTACGCGGACGTCTCCGCCGAGGCGCTGGCCGCCGCGACGGCCTTCTCGGCCGGTCCGTACGTCTGCCCGAACGTCTTCGTGGACGCCTGGGCGGTGCGCACCAACAACCCGCCGGCCGGCCGGATGCGCGGCGAGGGCGCGCTGCAGGCCTGCTTCGCGTACGAGTCGCAGCTGGACCAGCTGGCCGCCCGGATCGGCGTGGACCCGGTGGAGATCCGGCGCCGCAACGCGATGTCCACCGGCGACCCGCTGCCCACCGGACAGGCCGTCACCTGCCCGGCGCCGGTGCGCGCCCTGCTGGACGCCGTCGCCGCCGAGCCGCTGCCGGCCCTGCCGGTGGACGACCCGGACGCCGAGTGGCTGCTGCCCGGCGGGCCCGGCGGCGCGGGCGACCCGGCGGCGGTGCGGCGCGGCATCGGCTACGCCGTCGGCATGGTGCACATGCTGGGCGCCGAGGGCGAGGACGAGGTGTCCACCGCGACCGTGCGGGTCAGCGGCGACCACGCCACGGTGATCTGCGCGGCGGTCGACGCCGGGCAGGGCTTCGCCACGCTGGCCCGGCAGATCGTGCAGACCGTGCTGGGCGTCAGCGAGGTCTACATCGCGCCGGCCGACAGCGACCAGTCGATCGCCGGGCCGTCCGCCCGCGGCCGGCACACCTGGGTCTCCGGCGGTGCGGTCGAGCGGGCCGCGCTGATGGTCCGCCACCAGCTGCTGCAGCCGATCGCGGCGAACTTCGGGATGTCGGCGGAGCTGCTCCAGATCGCCGACGGCAAGATCACCTCGTACGACGGGGTGCTCGGCATGCCGGTCGCCGAGGCGCTGGAGGGCAAGGAGCTGTGGGCCACCGCGCAGTGCCGCCCGCACCCCACCGAGCCGCTGGACGAGGCCGGGCAGGGCGACGCCTTCGTCTCCATCTCGTTCTGCGCGATGCGCGCGGTGGTGGACGTGGACATCGAGCTGGGCGCCGTGCGGGTGGTCGAGATGACGGTCGCCCAGGACGTCGGCCGGGCGCTGAACCCGCGCCAGATCGAGGACCGGATCGAGGCCGGGGTGGCCCAGGGCGTGGGCCTGGCCCTGCTGGAGGACCTGCGGACGGAGGGCGGGGTGCTGCGGAACCCCTCGCTCACCGGCTACCGGCTGCCGACCGCGCTGGACACCCCGGAGGTGCGGATCGCCGCGCTGCTGGAGGAGCGCGACGTGGTGGCCCCGTTCGGCGCCAAGGCGGTCGGCGCCGTCCCCGCGGTGGTCGCCCC
>NZ_JBEXJK010000345.1:0-9022 GCF_040609095.1 Kitasatospora sp. NPDC004799 | reverse complement strand
GGTGACGCTGGCCCAGGAGGCGGACTGGGACTCGTACCGCAAGGGCTGGACCGAGGGCAAGTACCAGGCGTACTGGACCATCCCGCCGAGGCCGGAGCTGCCGGTGCCCACCACGGTGCCGACGAACGCCCACTGCCCGCCGCTGCAGGCCATGACGTACGACGGCTGCCGGCCGATCGGCCCGGTCATCACCCTCCAGCCCGTGGTGAAGCCGACCGGCTGAACAGGGCCTCCGGGGCGCGTTGTCACAGGTGGGGCCTAGGGTGCGGCGCATGAACGTTCCCGAGGTCATCCCGATCCGCCACGAGCCCGGCTACCGCACGGACACCATCGGCCGGTGCGAGGGCGGGCAGTTCTTCGCCTCCGTCACCGCCGCCTTCCCCGAGGGGTGGAGCGGCGACGACTGGCAGCCGCGGAAGCGCTGGTACGCCGTGCTGCACCGGTTCGACGAGGCCGGCGCCCACCTGGACTCGCGCATCGAGTTCACCGGCACGACGGCGGACGGCGAGCGGCAGGCCGTCGCCGCGGCCGAGGCGCTGCTGGAGGAATGGCTGGACGCCCTGCCGGGGCGCCGCTACCAGGACATCGTCATCGCGCCCTTCGAGGTGCACTTCGAGGGCGCCCTGTTCGGCCTGGTCGTGGAGGTGGACGACGAGGAGGAGGACGAGGAGGACCGCGTCCGGATGGAGTTCTACCCGGACTGGCTGGGCTTCGCCGCCCCCTGGGACGGCAGCTACGACACCTGAGCACAAGCGGCCCCCGCGGCCCTGCTCCTCGCTAGGCTCGGCGGTGCCGGGGTCTCCTGTGGGAAGTCGGGGTGTGCGCATGCTCGGGTACGACGCGGACGGGTTCGTGCGGGACGGGGTGCCGCACCGGCTGGTGGCCGGGGCGGTGCACTACTTCCGGGTGCACCCGCGGCTGTGGGAGGACCGGCTGCGGCGGGTCCGGGCGCTCGGGGTGAACACCGTCGACACCTACGTCCCCTGGAACTTCCACGAACTGCCCGACGGGACGGTCGACTTCACCGGCTGGCGGGACGTCGGCCGGTTCGTACGCCTGGCCGGCGGCCTCGGCCTGGACGTGATCCTGCGCCCCGGCCCGTACATCTGCGCGGAGTGGGAGTTCGGCGGCCTGCCCGCCCGGCTGCTGGCGGTGGACGGGCTGCGGCTGCGCTGCGCGGACCCGGCGTACCTGGCCGAGGTGGACGGCTGGTTCGACGCGCTGGTGCCCGAACTGCTGCCGCTGCTGGCGAGCCGGGGCGGGCCGGTGGTCGCGGTGCAGGTGGAGAACGAGTACGGCAGCTACGGCGACGACGCCTCCTACCTCGCCCACCTGCGCGACGGCCTGGTGCGGCGCGGGGTGGACTGCCTGCTGTTCACCACCGACGGCGCCCACGACACCATGCAGCAGGGCGGCGCCATCCCCGGCCACCTCACCACCGCCACCTTCGGCTCGCGCGCCCCCGAACGCCTGGCGCTGCTCCGCCGCCACCAGGGCGAAGGCCCGCTGACCGCCATGGAGTTCTGGATCGGCTGGTTCGACCAGTGGGGCCTGCCGCACCACGTCCGCGACCCGAAGGAGACCGCCGCCTCCCTCGACGAACTGCTCGCCACCGGCGCCTCCGTCAGCCTCTACATGGCCCACGGCGGCACCAGCTTCGGCCTGTGGTCCGGCGCCAACCACTCCGGCGCCCACCCGCTGGACGCCGGCTACGAGCCGACCGTCACCAGCTACGACTACGACGCGCCGATCGGCGAGGCCGGCGAGCTGACCGAGAAGTTCCACGCCCTGCGCGAGGTCATCGGCCGCTACCTGCCGCTGCCGGACGGCGAACTGCCCGCCCCGCTCCCCCGGGTGGCCCCGCAGCGGCTGGAACGGGCGCAGGGGCGGGTGCCGCTGGCCGCGGCCCTGGACGCGCTGTCGCAGCCGCTGCGCCGCGCCGCGCCGCTGCCGATGGAGCAGGTCGGGCAGGACCGCGGCCTGATCCACTACCGCACCCGCGTGCCCGGCCCGCGCCCCGAACTGCCGCTGCGCATCGACGGGTTGGCCGACCGCGCGCAGGTGTTCGCGGACGGCCGCCCGCTCGGGGTGCTGGAGCGCAACTCCCCCTGCGCGACGCTCCCGCTGGCCAGCGGGCCCGACGGGGTCGTGCTGGACATCCTGGTGGAGGCGCTGGGCCGGGTGAACTACGGCCCGCAGATGGACGACCGCAAGGGCATCACCCGCGGCGTCTCGCACGGCCACCAGCGGCTCTTCGACTGGCAGATCCGGCCGCTGCCGCTGACCGACCTGTCCGCCCTGCGCTTCACCGCGGACGACGCCGGGGCACCCGGCGAGGCACGCGACGGCGAGCCGGCCTTCCACCGCTTCACCGCCCAACTCCCCTCCCCCGCCGACGCGTTCGTCGCCCTGCCCGGCTGGGGCCGCGGCCTGCTGTGGCTCAACGGCTTCCTGCTCGGCCGCCACTGCGCCGCCGGCCCCCAGCACACCCTCTACGCCCCCGCCCCGCTGTGGCGCGCGGGCGGCAACGAGCTGGTCGTGCTGGAACTCGAACGCCACGGCACGGCCCTGGAGTTGCGCGACACCCCCGACCTCGGCCCGGTCACCCCGGCCCCCAGCTCCGAGTACTGACCGAACCCGCCGGTCCGTCACCGCGCGGCCAGGGACCGGGAGACAGACCCGGGGCACGCACGGTACGACCACGGCCCGAATCGCCGGCTCCCCGCGGCAGCCGGGACCCGCGTCCTCATCCTCACCACCTTCGACCTCGACGAGTACGTGTACGGCGCGCTGCGCGCCCGGGCGACGGGGTTCCTCCTCAAGGACACCTCCCCCGAGGTGCTGCTGGAGGGCATCCGGCACCGTCGCCGCCGGGGAGTCCCTGCTCGCCCCCTTCGGCCACCCGCCGCCTGATCGCCGAGTTCGCCCGCCTCCCCCACGGACACCGCGCGCCCGGCTCCTCGCTCCAGGACTTCACGGAACGCGAGGTCCTGGTGCTGGTGGCCCGCGGCCTCTCCAACGTCGACATCGCCGAGTACCTCCACCTCAGCAACGGCACCGCCAAGACCCACATCGGCCGCCTGCTGAGCAAACCGCACCGCCCGGGACCGCGCCCAACTGGCGATCAGCGCCTACGAGTCGGGCCTCATCACCGCCGCCCATCAACGGACCGACCGATGAGCGGGCCGGCCCCGGCGCAGCACGAGAAGTCGGCCCCGCCGACTTCCTGCTCCGCATCCCGAGCACGTCTTCGCCCAGATGAAGGCTTGGAAGATCCTGCGAGACTGCCGCCTCAAGGGCGATGGGGTCTACCGCGCCGTACTCGGCATCGCCCGACTCCACAACCTCCTCCTCACCAGCCCGCACGGTTACCTCGCTAAGGTGCGACCGTGGAAGAAATCCCCTGGTTCGAGCACGACAAGGACGACCTGCCCCTCGCGCAGCAGGAGTTCGCGGCTGTGCTTTCCGCGCGCGCGAGTTCCTGGCCGGTGGACCCGCTCGACACGGTCCTGCTGCCCGCGTGCCACACCTGGTTCGGCGAGCTGCTGGCCTATCTGGACATCGGTGACCCGGAGCGCCACCGCGGCGTGCTGACCATCGGAGCCCACTACGACGGCACCACAGTGCGCGCGGACAAGCTCCATAACCAAACCTTCGGTCGCCCCGACGCACCCACGGAGTTCACCTTCGCCGCAACCGGCAACCCCACGGAGGTGGCGCACCGAACGGCCGACTGGTTCGAGGCGGTCCTCGCGCGGCCCCTGGTCCGCCGCGAGTGGCTGCACGAGGGGAAGGTCTATGCCCTCCGCTACGAGTACGCCGACAACGGGCGAGGTCTCAGTGAGGGCTTCGAGACGCCGCTCGCCCCGCCTGAGCTGCAAGCACGTTTCGCGGCTGCGGGCGTCGACCGCGGACGTGGCCGGATCAACCGCGCCGGCCTGGGCGAACCCGACCGGGTGGTCCATGTCCGAGGCATGAAGTCCACGCCGTAGTTACGGGACAGCCCTTATTGGGCGTTTCGTTCCTGGTTGTCGAGGTCAGGTTCCGTGCCAGATAGGGGTGGTTTCGCCGGTGAGGCGGCGGGTCATGAGGCTGATCATCGCGACGTGGATCATGGCTTCGGATCTGGCGGGGAGGGCTTCGTAGTCGCGGGCGAGGCGGCGGTGGTTCATCAGCCAGCCCAGGGTGCGTTCGACGATCCAGCGGCGGGGCTGGACGGCGAACCCTTTGGTTGCGGGGTCGCGAAGGACGATTTCGACGTCGATGCCGAGGGTTGCGCCGTGTTCGATGACGGCGTTCTTGTATCCCATGTCGGCCCAGGCCTTGCGGATGGTGGGGTGGTCGGCGGCCACCCGGGTCAGCAGCTGTCGGCCGGCGGTGCCGTCGTGATCGACAGCCACGACACCTTGGTCATTCACGTCACCCGGCGGGGACTGTTCGCGGGGAGCCGCCGGGAGGCCCAGCTCCTGGCGGAGACGTTCGACGGGCAGACGAACCGGCTCCGTATCCATCCCGTTGCCTGATCCGGCGGACCCGGGCTCGGTCGGCCCCGGGGCGGTGCCCCCCGGGGCCGTGTTCCCTTGGGGCGGGTCAGTCCCACCAGAAGGACCACTGGTGGGCGCCCACCAGGAGTTCGGCGTACGCGGTGAGGGTGCCGGTGCCCTGGAAGACCAGGTCGGGGCAGAAGGCGGTGTGCTCGGCGGCGAGCGGGAGGGCCTCGGCGAGCGTGGCGGGCGGTACGGGGACGCTCAACTCCAGGGTGTCGAAGCCGACTTCGACGACCTGGGCGCCGAAGCGGCGCTCCCAGTCGGCGAGCACGGCGGCTATCTGGCCGGTGCCGGCGTGGTTCGCCGGGCCGCCCCAGCCGCAGGCCGTCAGCGCCTCGGCGCCGCTGCCGGCCCGGACCAGGCCGAGGCGGGCGCCCTTGTGCCGCAGCACCTCGGCCAGTTCCCGGGCCTCGGTGCCGGCGGCGCCGTCGGGGACGGTGGCGGCGGGGGCGGTGCCGGGCCAGGTGCGGCCGTAGGGGGCGAGGGTTTCGTCCAGGATCCCGGCGTCCTCGTCCACCTCCTCGTCCACCTCCTCGTCCCCGTCGACCTGCTTCCACCAGCTGCGCAGCAGCGCCTCGGGGTCGTGGCGGGAGGACTCGGAGGCGTCGGTGGGGTGGAGCTCGCCGGACAGCCAGGGCCGGTAGTCGGGGTCGGTGCGGTCCAGCGGGGTGAGCAGCAGCGGCCACAGCCCGGTCTGCGGGTGGGCGCGGTGCAGCTGCCGCCACAGCCCGGCGGGGGCGGGGGCGTCGCTGATCCACAGCACCGGCTGCCGCCCGTCGTCCTCGGCGACCAGTCGGCCGGGCGGCAGGTCGACGGGCAGGGCGGCGAGGGCGGCGGCGAGGTCTTCGTACTCGGTCATGCGGCCCACCGTAGGGGCGGGCACCGACAGCGGGCGGCGGCCACCGGTGGGCGGCGGGTGGCCACCGCCGGGGCCTGGCCGGTGCCGGGCACCCCGTCAGGAGCACGGCACCATCGCCCGGGTGCCCCGGCTGCCCGTGCTCCCTGGGCCCGTCGGCGGCGCCGCCGGAGCTCCCCACCGGTTCCCGCCATCGCGCCGAGGGCAGCGGGGCCGCCCGGGGAGCGGACGCAGACCCACAGCGGAGACGGCGGAGGCGAGCCGGTCGAGGGCGATCGGCGCGGTCCTCAGGGGCCGAACGCAGGTCGGCGGCGGCGAGGTTGAAGGCGGCGAGCCGGGCCAGGGGCAACGCCGCCGGCGCCGTCAGGACCAGAGCAGCCCCGCCCGCGTCTGCCAAAACGCCCCCGCCACCTCCGCCATCACGTCGAGGGCAGCGAAGCCACCCGGGGCCGAACGCAGGTCGGCGGCGGCAACGTTGAAGGCGGCGAGCCGGGCCAGGGGCAACGCCACCGGCGCCGCCAGGACCAGAGCAGCCCCGCCCGCGCCTGCCAAAACGCCCCCGCCACCTCCGCCATCACGTCGAGGGCAGCGAAGCCACCCGGGGCCGAACGCAGGTCGGCGGCAGCGAGGTTGAAGGCTGGTTGGCCGAGGGTGGCGGCACCGGGAAAAGTGCAGCACGGTCACCGGGCGTCGGACACAGACCCACGGCGGCAGCGGGGAGAGCGGTGAACTCCTCGGGCCCGGACGCAGACCGGCGGCAACGAGCCGGGCCAGGCCAGGCAACTACGTCCCCGCCCCCGTCAGGACCAGGGCAGCCCCGCCCGGGTCTGCCAGTACGCCTCCGCCGGCTGCGCCATCGGGGCGAGGGCGGCGAGGTCGTCGGGGGTCGGGTGCAGGGTGGCGGCGGTGAGGTTGGAGGTGAGCTGGGCGGGGGTGGCGGCGCCGGAGAGGACGATGTCGGCCCAGGGCTGGGCGGCGGCCGCGGCGAGGGCGAGGGCGTCGGGGGTGGTGCCGGTGCGGGTGGCGAGGGTGCGCAGCGGGGCGGCGTCGGGGCCGGTGGCGTTGCGGCCGGCCAGGCGGCCGTTGGCCATGGCCTCCTTGACGACGACCAGCCAGCCCGCCGAGTGGGCCTCGGCGAGGGCGGGGGCGGCGGAGGTCTCCAGCAGGTTCCAGGTGGTCTGGACGGCGGTGAACAGCGGGCGTCCGCCGGTGGTGACGGCGAGGGCGCGGCGGATGGTGTCGGCCTGGGCGGGGCCGCTGGTGGACAGGCCCACCCGGACGCCGTCGGCGGCGAGGGCGGCGAGGCGGTGGTGCAGGGCGGGGTCGGTGAGGGCGGGGCTGTCGGGGGTGACGGAGTGGACCAGGTAGACGTCCAGGTGGTCGCCGAGCAGGGTGCGGGTCTCGTGGATCTGGCGGTCGTAGACGGCCGTGGAGTGGTCCTTGACCTCGTGGGCGGCGACGCCGCTGGTCCGCCAGCCGGCGGTGTAGGTGTAGCCCCACTTGCTGCCGACCGTCACCTCGGCCGCGGCCTGCGGGTGTTCGGCGAGCCACTGGCCGAGGAACTCCTCGGCGCGGCCGTAGGAGCGGGCGGTGTCGAGGTAGCGCACGCCGGCGGCGTACGCGGCGTCGAGCAGGGCGTGGGTGCGGGCGCGCAGGGCGTCGACGGTGCGTTCGGCGGGCAGGTCCGCGTCGCGCCCGAGGTTGATGTAGCCGGGCCGGCCGACGGCCGCGGTGCCCAGGCCGAGGCGCGCGGGGTGCGGGCTCGCGGCGGGGGCGGGGGTCGCGGGGGCGGCGGGGTCGGTCGGCATGGCGTGGTCTCCTCGGGCGCGGCGGTTCTCACCTGGGACTTTAGCCGCGCGGCGTCACCTGGCGGCGACGGTGTCGCGGATCCAGGGGGCGTGGGCGGCCACGTCGGTGTACAGGCCGGGGCCGCCCGCGCAGGGCACGCCGGGGGCGCCGGGGCCGGAGGTGGTGCCGATCAGTTCCCAGCGGCCGCCGCGGCCGCGCTGGATCTGGGGGCCGCCGGAGTCGCCGAAGCAGGCCATGGCCTGGGGGACGCGGCTGAGGGTGCACAGGCGGGTGGGGTCGGCCCAGCCGGGGGCGCAGTCGGCCGGGGTGCCGATGCGGGTGGGCAGTTCCTGGAGGCGGTCGGGGAAGACCATCCGCTGGTAGTCGTGGGTGTCGACGACGGTGCCGAAGCCGAGCAGCCGGGTGGGGGTGCCGGGGGTGCCGGGGTGGTCGGCGATGCGGATGGGCTGCTGGGGTGCGGGGCGGTCCAGGTGGACCAGGGCGAGGTCGTTGCGGTTGGGGCCGGTGGTGCCGTCGCCGAACGCGAAGCCGGGGTGGACGACGACGCGGTCGACCGCGCGGACGGTGCCGCCGCTGTCGCGGTGGGCGCTGCCGATGCGCACGGTGCCCTTGAGGGTCAGTTCGGTGTCCGGGTCGCCGACCACGCAGTGGGCGGCGGTCAGCACCCACTGGCGGTCGATCAGGGTGGCGCCGCAGGAGCCGTCGGCGAGTTGGGCGGCGCTCAGCGGGAGGGTGGCCATGAAGGGGTAGCGCTCGGTGGAGTCGCGGCCGTTGACGATGGCCGAGGCGCTTCCGCTCATGGCGGTGGCGCCGAGCCCGGCGGCCAGGGCGGCGACGGCGGCGGCCCGGGCGGCGCGGCGGAGGGTGGTACGACGGCGGGTGGTACGGGAGGGCACGGGTGACGGCCTTTCGGTTCGGCTTGCTGCGGACACGGAACAGCCAACCCCGTGCCCGCCCGCCGCGACACCCGGCCAGCGGGCGGTTCCGACCTGGGGTTGTCCCCCGGTCGCGCGCACCGGTTACCGGGTGGCCCGCCGGACCTCCCCCGGTGGCGGTGCCGCCGCGGGGGCCCCGGCGCTCCTGGCCCGGCCGGGCACGGACCCGGGCACGGACCTAGGCACAGCCCCCGGCACGGACCGGGGCCCGGCCCCGGGCACGGCTCCGGGCACGGCTCCGGGCACGGGCGCGGGCTCGGGCCAGCCCGAGGAGGAGGTGCGGACGGCCTGGACAGGCGCGGCGATCGGCTCCTCCAGCGCGCGGGCGGCGCGCACCGGTGCCGCGGCCGGGGCGACGGCCTGGTCCAGGCGCAGCACGAAGTTGACGTAGTCGAGCGGCTTTCCGGGCCAGTGGCAGTCGTTGCTGGTGAGCAACTGGCTGCGCAGGCCGTCGTGTTCGGTGAGCGGTCCGGGGGTGGTGCGCAGGTTGGGCTGCCAGCTGCGCCCCCACAGGAGGTGCTCCAGGGAAAGCGTCCAGCTCTCCTCGTCCACCTCGATCGCGGCGCCGACCCGTCCGGGCAGCACCCGCAGCCCGTACGCGCCGCGTACGACCGCCCGCTGGTCGAAGTCGGCGCTCTTGCCGACCACGGTGATCCGCCACGCGCCGTGGAACCTGAGCACGCCTGCCTCCTGACGCCTCGGCGCCCGCTCCGGCAGAGGGCGCCCCCGTCCACGTCTACGGCCCGGGTGCGTCCCCCGGCTCAACGCGGGAGGGCGTGGGCTGCCTGCGGTGGGCGCCGCCGGGCCGGCCGTCCCCGGGCATGGGCCGGGGCCCGTACCGCCTGTGCGGTACGGGCCCCGGTGCCGGCCGCGAT
>NZ_JBEXJK010000344.1:0-9032 GCF_040609095.1 Kitasatospora sp. NPDC004799 | reverse complement strand
AGCGGCGGGCAGGGATCCTTCTTCCCGGTGAGGTCCGCCAACTCCTCGGGCGGCTCGGCCCCGTCCCGTACGGCCGGCAGGTAGGGCCACGCCGCAGGTCGCGCACCCGCACCCGCGGCGCGGTGCGCTCCAGCGCCGTCGCCCCGCCGAGCACCGTGCGCGGCACGGCGCCGACCAGGTTGAAGTCGCCCAGCACCAGGTACGGCTGCGGCAGGTCGGCGATCCAGCGCCGGATGCCGGCCAGCTGCGCCATGTTCCAGCCGGGGACGAACGACAGGTGCGCCGCCACCACGGTGAACGGCCCGTGCTCGCCCTCCAGGACGGCCGCCAGCGCCGCCCGCGGCTCGTCCGGCACCGGGGTCAGCCCGCGCCGGCCGGCCACCCGCAGCGGCAGCCCGAACGGCGCCGGGGCGAACCGCCGGGCCCGCCAGTGCCGCACCGGAAGCCTCGTCAGCAGCGCCGTCCCGTACGAGGGCAGGGCGCCGTCGCCCACCTCGCCCGGCCCGTACACCCGCAGGTTGCCCGGCCCGGCCGGCTCCGGCACCCAGCCCGCCACCGGGGCCGGGCGGCCGTGCAGGGCGGCGGCGAAGCGCCAGTCCTTCGCGCCCATCGCCGCGGCCGCCACCGCCGCCTGGTCGGTGCCGCCGGAGCGGGGCTGGTGCCGGTCCACCTCCTGGAGCGCCAGCACGTCGGCGTCCAGCGCGGCCACCGCCTCGGCCAGCGGCGCGCCGGCGTCGGACGGGTAGGGCCGCGGGGCGCCGTCCGGGGCGAGCGGCTGGCCGTGCAGAAGGTTGAAGGTGGCGATGCGCAACTGGCTCACACCGCACGACGGTACCCGCTCCCCGGACCCGGCGGGCCCGGCTTGAGGCGCTAGGGCATACCGGGTATACATACTCGGTATGTCCATCCGTCACGGTCTGCTCGCCCTGCTCGACCAGGGCCCCCGCTACGGCTACCAGCTGCGCACCGAGTTCGAGGCGCGCACCGGCGCCACCTGGCCGCTCAACGTCGGACAGGTCTACACCACGCTGTCGCGGCTGGAGCGCGACGGGCTGGTCGAGCCCGCCGGGGAGGACGACGAGGGCCACCAGTTCTACGCCGCCACCGACGCCGGCCGGGAGGAGCTGCGGGCCTGGTTCGACACCCCGGTGCCCCGGACCAGCCCGCCGCGCGACGAACTCGCGATCAAGCTCGCCATGGCGGTGACCGTCCCGGGCGTGGACGTCTCCGCCGTCGTCCAGGGCCAGCGCCGGCACAGCATCAAGGCGCTCCAGGACTACACCCGGCTCAAGGGCCGCGCCCTCGCGGGGGAGAAGCGCCCCGGCGTGGTGCCCGCCGCCGGCAACGACCTGGCCTGGCTGCTCGTCCTCGACCAGCTCATCTTCCAGACCGAAGCGGAGATCCGCTGGCTCGACCACTGCGAGACCCGGCTCGCCCAGCAGGCCGAACTCCTGCAGGCCCGCGCCGCCGAGGGCGCCCGCGAGGGCGACGCACCCGCGGCCCCCGCCAAGCGCGGCCGCCGCCTGCGCGCCTGAACGCCTGCGCACCTGAACGCCTGAACGCCTGAACGCCTGAACGCCTGCGCACCTGAACGCCTGAGCGCCCGCGCCCGCGCGGCCGAGCCCGTACGGCACCCGAACCACCACGCTCGGCCCCGACACCGAGCGCACACCCAGCACAAGGGGGGAATGCGTGTCCCACACCGAAGAGGCCCGGCAGACGCCGGTGCTCCACCTGGAGAACGTCACCCGCGTCCACGGAAGCGGCGCCGCCGAGGTCCAGGCCCTGCGCGGCGTCGACCTCAAGGTCCACCCCGGCGAGTTCGTCGCCGTCATGGGCCCCTCCGGCTCCGGCAAGTCGACCCTGCTCACCCTGGCCGGCGGCCTGGACAGCCCGACCGCCGGCCGAGTCCTGGTCGAGGGCGTCGCCCTCGGCGAGCTCAACCGCAAGAAGCTCGCCCAGGTCCGCCGCCGCTCCGTCGGCTACGTCTTCCAGGACTACAACCTGATCCCGGCGCTCACCGCCGCCGAGAACATCTCGCTGCCGCGCGAACTCGACGGGCTGTCCACCCGCGCCGCCCGCCGCGAGGCCCTCACCGCCCTGGAGGAACTCGGCATCCCCGAACTCGCCGACCGCTTCCCCGACGACATGTCCGGCGGCCAGCAGCAGCGCGTCGCCATCGCCCGCGCCCTGATCGGCGACCGCCGCCTCGTCCTCGCCGACGAGCCCACCGGCGCCCTCGACTCCACCACCGGCGAGGCCGTCCTCGCCGTCCTGCGCGCCCGCTGCGACGCCGGCGCCGCCGCCATGATGGTCACCCACGAGGCCCGGCACGCCGCCTGGGCCGACCGGGTCGTCTTCCTGCGCGACGGCCGGATGGTCGACGAGTCCGTCAGCCAGGACGCGGCCAGCCTGCTCGTCAGCGCCGCGAGCAACAGCCTGAAGGTGGACGAGTGAAGCTCAGCGCCTGGCGGGTCGCCCTGCGCATAGCCCGCCGCGACGCCCTGCGCGCCAAGGGCCGCAGCGCCCTCGTCATCGCCATGGTCGCCCTGCCCGTCCTCGGCGTCACCGGCGCCGACGTGGTCTTCCGCAGCGCCGAACTCACCCCCGCCGAACGCGCGACGCGGGTCATGGGCCAGGCCGCCGGCGAACTGGACCTGGTCGAACGCGGCTCCACCGTCAAGCAGGCGCCCGACCCCGAGAAGGGCTTCACCCTCCGCAACCCCAAGGACGACCTCAAGGAGGGCGAAACCCCCACCTACACCCCCGAGCAGCAGCGCTCCCTCGACACCGCCCCCGGCGAACTGGCCCGCCAACTGCTCCCGGCCGGCGCCACCCTGGTGCCCGAGCTCCAGGGCCCGTACACCGCGGCGCGCAGCACCGAAGGCGTGCTCAGCACCCGGGTCGTCGAAGCCGACCTGACCGACCCGGTCTGGCAGGGCAGCCTCAACCGGGTCCAGGGTCGCGCCCCCGCCGCGGACAACGAAGCCGCCGTCACCCGGGACTTCCTCAAGCGCTCCGGCCTCAGGATCGGCGACCAGACCTCCGTCCGCGGGCTGGAGTCCACCTCCTTCACCATCACCGGCGTCTACGAGCACCCCGGCGAGCTGAACACCACCGAGCTCATCGCCCGCCCCGGCGCCCTGATCGACCGGCTCCCCAAGGAGCCGGACGCGCGCGCCGACACCGAGCCCACCCGCTGGCTGGTCAAGCTCCCGGCCGGTGCCGGGCTCGACTGGCAGAAGGTCACCGAGCTCAACCGGTACGGCTTCCGGGCGACCTCCCGCGCCGTCCTGCTCGACCCGCCGCCCCGCGACCAGGTCCCGTACTACGTCGAGCAGAAGCACTCCGGCCCCGAGACCACGTACTTCGACCGGACCGACGTCGTCATCCTCGCCACCGTCGTCGGCATGGCCCTGCTGGAGATCGTCCTGCTCGCGGGCCCCGCCTTCGCCGTCGGGGCCCGGCGCTCCCGGCGGCAGCTCGGACTGCTCGCCGCCGCCGGCGGTGAACGCGCCAACGTCCGCGCGGTCGTGCTCGGCGGCGGCATCGTCCTCGGCGTCACCGGCGCGCTGGTCGGCCTGGCCGGGGGCATCGGCCTGGTCGCCCTGATGCGCACCCGGGCCGAGGAGTCCGCCGGCCAGCGCTTCGGCCACTTCGCCGTGACGCCGCTCGACCTGC
This sequence comes from Kitasatospora sp. NPDC004799, assembly GCF_040609095.1. Taxonomy (NCBI): domain Bacteria; kingdom Bacillati; phylum Actinomycetota; class Actinomycetes; order Kitasatosporales; family Streptomycetaceae; genus Kitasatospora; species Kitasatospora sp. NPDC004799. Next base: position 5,351 of record NZ_JBEXJK010000344.1, on the reverse strand, counting down.
TCGGCATCCTCGCGGTCGGCCTCGTCACCGGCCTGCTGGCCGCCGTGGTGCCCGCCGTCCAGGCCTCCCGCCAGGACGTCGTGGCCGCGCTCACCGGCCGCGACACGCTCAAGCCGCCGAGCCGCAAGCTCGCCGCCCTGGGCCTGCTGATGATCGGCGGCGGCGCGGCCCTCGCCCTGTTCGGCGCCTCCAGCGGCGTCGGCAACCGCAGCTTCGCCGTCCTCGGCGGCTCGGCCGTCGCCGAACTCGGCATGGTCGCCCTCGTCCCGTTCCTGGTCGGCCTCTTCGGCCGGCTCGGCCGCTGGCTCCCGCTCGGCCCCCGGCTCGCCCTGCGCGACTCGGTGCGCCACCGCGGCCGCACCGCGCCCGCCGTGGCCGCCGTGATGGCCGCCGTCGCCGGCTCCGTCGCGGTCAGCGTCTACATGGCCAGCGTCGACGAGGAGCACCGGCGCGACTACGTCGCCTCCGGGCCCTCCGGCGCCGTCATGCTCGGCAACGGCTGGCTGCTCGACGACAAGCTGCTGCCGCACATGCGCTCCGCCGTCGAGCGCAGCATCCCCGACCTCGGCCCGCGCGCCGACGCCCTGCGCGTCCAGCCCAAGGGCGACTGCGGCGAGGGCACCTACTGCGGCTACCTCAGCGTCGAACTGCCCAAGGAAGATCGCTGCCCGCTCTACGACCGGGAGACCAGCCCCTCCCCGGAGGAGCGCCGGCGGATCCTGTCCACCGACAAGCGCTGCCAGACCGACCACCGCCGCAGCAGCCCCTTCAGCCCGGTGACCGCCGGCGACGCCACCCTGCTGCGCAACCTCTACGGCGTCACCGACCAGGCGGCCGGCCAGGCCCTCGCGGCCGGCAAGGCCGTGGTCTTCGACGCCCGCTACGTCAAGGACGGCAAGGTCGTCCTCCAGTACAACACCCCCGCCCCGGAGGGCTCCGGCCCCGCCGCCGGCAAGCCGGTCTACAAGGAGATCGCGGTGGACGCCGTGCTCGCCGAGCCCGTGCTGGCCTCCCCGGCCCAGGCCGTGGTCAGCCCGGCCACCGCCGCCCGGCTCGGCTTCTCCACCATCCCGGGCGGCTCGGTCTGGCTGCCCGCCGCGATGCCCTCCGACGGCGCCCAGCAGAAGGCCGACGGCGCGCTGGCCAAGCTCCACGACCACGAGGTGCTCACGATCGAACGCGGCTACGAGTCCCAGGCCGACCTGGTCCGCCTCGGCCTCAACGCGTTCGCCGCCCTGGTCGCCCTCGGCGCGGCGGGCATCGCCACCGGGCTGGCCGCCGCCGACTCCCAGCGCGACCTGACCACCCTCGCGGCGGTCGGCGCCGAACCCCGCATCCGGCGCTCGCTGTCCGGCTTCCAGTGCGGGGTGATCGCCGCCATGGGCGCCCTGCTCGGCGCGGTCTGCGGCGTGGTGCCCGGGGTGGCGCTGCGCAAGGTCGAGGCCGCGGCGAACAGCTACCCCGGGATGACCGCCGAGGAGCTCGCCAACAAGGCGACCCTGGTGTTCCCGTGGCCCACCATCGCCGCCACCGTGCTGGTGCTGCCGGTGCTCGCGGCCGCCCTCGCGGCAGTGATGACCCGCTCCCGGATCACCCTGCTGCGCCGCTCGGGCTGAGGTCCGGCCCCGCTCCCGTCACCCCCGTCCACGGCGCCGCCGGGGCGGGGGTGACGGAGGTTACAGCCCCGACGGCGCCCGGCAGCCGGACGGCCGGGGCGGGCACCCGCACGGGCGAACTACAGTCGTCGGTATGACGAGAACCCCGGACAGCGCCGTCCGCTCCTACATCGACCGGCACCAGGCCGCCTTCCTCGCCGACCTCTCCGAGTGGCTGGCCATCCCCTCGGTCTCCGCCGACCCGGACCGGGCCGGCGACGTGCGGCGCTCGGCCGAGTGGCTGGCCGCCAAGCTGAGCGCGACCGGCTTCCCGGTGGCCGAGGTGTGGGAGACCGACGGGCTGCCGGCGGTGTTCGCCGAGTGGCCCTCCGGGGACCCGTCCGCGCCGACCGTCCTGGTCTACGGGCACCACGACGTGCAGCCGGCGGCCCGGGAGGACGGCTGGGACACCGAGCCGTTCACCCCGACCGTGGTCGACGGCCGGCTGTTCGCGCGCGGGGCGGCCGACGACAAGGGCCAGGTGTTCTTCCACACCCTGGGCGTGCGCGCCCACCTGGCCGCCACCGGCCGCACCGCGCCGGCCGTCAACCTCAAGCTGCTGATCGAGGGCGAGGAGGAGTCCGGCTCGCCGAACTTCCCCGCCCTGGTCCGGCGCGAGGCCGGGCGGCTGGCCGCCGACGTGGTCGTCATCTCGGACACCGGCATGTGGTCCGCGACCACGCCGACCGTCTGCACCGGCATGCGCGGCCTGGCCGACGCCCAGATCGACCTGTACGGCCCGGACACCGACATCCACTCCGGCTCCTTCGGCGGCGCCGTCCCCAACCCGGCCCAGGTCGCGGCCGAGCTGGCCGCCGCCCTGCACGACGCCGACCGCCGGGTCGCGATCCCGGGCTTCTACGACGGCGTCGTCGAGCTGACCGAGCGCGAGCGCGAGCTGTTCGCCGAGCTGCCCTTCGACGAGGAGCAGTGGCTGCGGGTCGCCAAGTCGTACGGCACCCGCGGCGAGGCCGGCTACTCCACCCTGGAGCGGATCTGGGCCCGCCCGACCGCCGAGGTCAACGGCATCTGGGGCGGCTACACCGGCCCCGGCGGCAAGACCATCGTCCCCGCCTCGGCGCACCTCAAGCTGTCCTTCCGGCTGGTCGCCGGGCAGGAGGTGGAGCAGGTCCGCGACGCGGTGCGGGCCTGGGTGGCCGAGCGGGTGCCCGAGGGCGTCCGGTACGAGCTGGTCTTCCCGGGCGCGACCCGGCCCTGCCTGACCCCGCTGGACCACCCGGCGCTGCAGTCCACCGTCCGCGCGATGGGGCGGGCCTTCGAGCAGCGGATCCTGTTCACCCGGGAGGGCGGCTCCGGGCCGGCCGCCGACCTCCAGGACGTGCTGGGCGCGCCGGTGCTGTTCCTGGGCGTCTCGGTGCCCTCGGACGGCTGGCACTCGGTCAACGAGAAGGTCGAGCTGGACCTGCTGGCCAAGGGCGTGGAGACCGCCGCGTACCTCTGGGGCGACCTCGCCGAGAACTTCCGGCCGGGGGCATGACCCCCGCCGTGCGCACCATGGCAGCCAGATCACTCATCCGGATGATTCACCATGTGGGGATGGAACAGACGTGAGCACCGTGCCTGAGACCGAGCGCCCGCTGCACCTGGCTCTGGCCCGGTCCGGGGTGGACCGGGCGGCCGAGCACCGGTTCGACGAGCCCTGGCTGGCGGCCGCCTGGAGCCACCCCAGCACCCGGGTCCTGCCGATCGCCGGCGGCGAGGCGTTCGTGGTCGACACCCCGCAGGGCACCGAGCTCGTGCTGCTGCCCTCCTTCGAGGCGCCGCAGACCGGCGACCGGTACTTCCTCGGCACCGACCAGGACGGCGTCTCGTACTTCGCGCTGGCCGGCGAGAGCCTGCCCGGGCGGCTGGACGGCGACGCCCGTCCGGCCGGGCTGCGCGAGGTCGGCGGGCTGCTGTCCGACCGGGACGCCGGGCTGCTGGTGCACGCCGTGGCCCTGGAGCACTGGCACCGGCTGCACAGCTTCTGCTCGCGCTGCGGGCACCCGACCGAGAAGGCCGGCGCCGGGCACGTGCGGCGCTGCACCTCCTGCGCGGCCGAGCACTACCCGCGCACCGACCCGGCGGTGATCATGGTGATCACCGACGAGCAGGACCGCTGCCTGCTCGGCCGCCAGGCGCTGTGGCCGGAGGGCCGCTGGTCGACGCTGGCCGGCTTCGTCGAGCCGGGGGAGTCGATCGAGCAGGCGGTGGCCCGCGAGGTGCAGGAGGAGGCGGGCGTGCGGGTCGGCGAGGTGCGCTACGTCGCCAGCCAGCCGTGGCCGTTCCCGTCCAGCCTGATGCTCGGCTTCACGGGCCGGGCGCTGCCCGGCGGCACCGAGATCACCGTGGACGGCGAGGAGCTGGCCGAAGCGCGCTGGTTCTCCCGCGAGGAGCTGCGGGCCGGGATGGAGGCGGGCGAGATCCTGCCGCCGTCCGGCATCTCGATCGCCCGGCACCTGGTCGAGCTCTGGTACGGGGAGCCGCTGCCCTCGGCGGCGCGCTGGTAATCCGGTAATCCGGGACGAAAGGGGGGCGCGTGGCAAATTCCATGCGCCCCCCTTTTCCTCTCCAATCCCTTCCCCAATTCGCCACGACCAGCTGTTCGTATCCGGACGGGCCAGTTCTGCTACCGGGAGGGGCTCCTGGGGCGCGCAAGCCGACCCGCGCGGACGATATTGCCGGAAACGGCTGAAACCGGCTCACCCCGCTCGCTACATTCACGAGGGTGACAATCCCCCGGGGCACCGCCCAATCCCCCAAATACCAGCGCCTCGCCGCCGACCTGCGCCGCCGGATCGCCGAGGGCGAGTTCACCGCCGACGCCGCCCTGCCGGTCGAGAGCGAACTGGAGCGCCAGTACGGCGTCGCCCGCAACACCGTCCGGCTCGCCGTCGACGTCCTGGTCAACGAGGGCCGCCTGGTCCGCCTCCAGGGCAAGGGCACGTACCTGCGCGAACACCCCGTCCTGGACCACCGCGCCTACGGGCCCTGCCCGCACCCCGCGCCGCGCGACTGCCTCGCCGCGCCCTCCGCCGTCTACCTCGGCGAAGCCGCCGAAGCCGGGCGGGAACTCGGCACCGACTTCGAGATGATGATCGTCCGGGCCCGGGTGGACATCGCCGAACGGCTCGGACTGCGCCCCGGCGAGGCCATCGTGGTCCGCCGCCAGCTGCGGCTGCTCGACCGCGAGCCGTACTCCATCGAGGAGAGCCACTACCGGGCCGGCCTCGCCGCCGGCACCCCGCTGATGGAGCCCGACCCCGTCGAGGGCGGCGACGAGGCGGTGCTCGCCACCCTCGGACGCACCGAGATCGGCGCGGTGGACCACCTGGTCGCGCGGATGCCCGGCCCCGAGGAGGCCCAGTGGTTCCAGGGCGGCCCCGGCGTGCCGCTGATGGTGCAGACCCGCGTCACCTACGACCGGCGCGGGCCCGTACGGGTCATCGAGACCCGCTACTCGGCCGACCGCAGCCGGCTCGTCTACGGCGTCGGCGACCTCGGCGCCCGCACCACGCTGCCCGCCCCCGCCGCGCCCGTCGACCCGGCCCGGGCCGACGCGCCGTGACGCGCGCCGGCCGCGGCGGGCCGGGCCGGGTGTGCCCGGGCTCACGGTCACCGACGGCGGCGGCTCCCCACCGCGCAGTCCCGGCGGAGAAGATCAGGCGAGGCAGAACTCGTTGCCCTCGATGTCCT
>NZ_JBEXJK010000343.1:0-9073 GCF_040609095.1 Kitasatospora sp. NPDC004799 | reverse complement strand
AGCACGGCGAGGGCCTCGCGGTCGAAGGCCTCGCCGAGCCGGCGGTTGGTGACGAGCCGGTAGACCGCCTCGCGGACGGTCGTCGCCTCGCGGACGTCGTGCTCGCCACCGGGCGTGATCGTGTCCACGAGACCGCAGTCCAGGTACCAGGCGTTCAAGCGCTCCGGCGTCACGAACATCTCGAACCGCACCGTGCGCCGGGCACGGAGCGTGGCCGCGAAGTCCAGCGCCGGGTGCCCGCAGACGAAGACATGGTCAAGGTTCACATCACCATGCTGACAGGTGACTGCGCAGAGGTGCAATAACGCGCGTGCCGCCGGGGCGCGAGACGTTTCCCGCGTCGGGGTCGTCCACGCCGGCGAGCACCCGCGGCAGGGTGGACTTGCCGGCGCCGTTCGCCCCGATCAGGCCGATCCGTCGGCCGGGGGCGCGGTCAGGCCGACGCCGTCGAGGACGCGCCGGCCGCCGAGGACGCGGACCGGGTCGTGGGCGAGCAGGGCGGGTTGGAGCACGGGACACCTTCCGACGTGAGGGGGGTGGGCCCGCCGGGCACGGAGCCGCGGGCGCGGGCCGGATCACACGTCGGCGGGTCACACCGTAGGCGCCCCGGTCTCCCGCAGCGTGCCGTCGGCCAGCCGGAGCCAGCGGTTCACCCCGATCCCGGCGAGGAACCGTTCGTCGTGACTGACCACCAGGAAGGCGCCCTGGTAGGAGTTCAGGGCGCTCTCCAGCTGGCCGGCGCTGACCAGGTCGAGGTTGTTGGTCGGCTCGTCGAGCAGCAGCAGGTGCGGGGCCGGTTCCGCGCACAGCACGCAGGCCAGGGTGGCGCGCAGCCGCTCGCCGCCGGAGAGCACCCCGACCGGCAGGTGGGCCCGGGCGCCGCGGAAGAGGAAGCGGGCGAGCAGGTTCATCCGCTCCGTCTCGGGCCGCTCGGGGGCGAAGGCGGCGAAGTTCTCCGCCACGCTGCGGTCGAGGTCCAGCAGGTCCAGGCGCTGCGAGAGGTAGGCGATCCGCCCGTCGTTGCGCGTGATCTCCCCGCCGTCCGGGGTGAGTTCGCCGGTGACCAGCTTGAGCAGGGTGCTCTTGCCCGCGCCGTTGGGCCCGGTCAGCGCGATCCGCTCGGGGCCGCGGACGCTCAGGTCGACGCCGCCGTCGGCGAACACCGGCCGGCCGGCGTGGCGGACCTGCAGGCCCTCGCCGAGGAAGAGGTTGCGCCCGGCGGGGACCTGGGTGTCGGGCAGGTCCAGCGAGAGGCGCTGCTCCTCGCGCACGGCACGGCCGGCCTCGTCCAGCCGGGCCCTGGCCTCGCTGACCCGGGCCGCGTGCAGCTGGCCGGCCCGGCCCGCGGACTCCTGGGCGCCGCGCTTCATGTTCCCGGCGAAGATCCGGGGCAGGCCGGCGCTCTTGAGGTTGCGGGCGGCGTTGCTCTGGCGGCGCTCGGCGCGTTCGCGGGCCTGCTGCAGTTCCCGCTTCTCCCGCTTCAGCTCCTGCTCGGCGTTGCGGACGTTCTTCTCGGCGACCTCCTGCTCGGCCCGGACGGCCTCCTCGTACGCGGTGAAGTCACCGCCGTAGAAGCGCAGTTCGCCGTCGCCGAGTTCGGCGATGTGCTGCATCCGGTCGAGCAGCGCGCGGTCGTGGCTGACCAGCAGCAGGCAGCCGTTGAAGTCCGCCAGCACGTCGTGGAGCTTGTGCCGGGCCTCGGCGTCCAGGTTGTTGGTGGGCTCGTCGAGCAGCAGCACGTCGGGGCGCTTGAGCAGTTGGGCGGCGAGGCCGAGGGAGACGATCTGGCCGCCGCTGAGCGTGCTCAGGCTGCGGTCCAGCGTGAGGTCGGCGAGGCCGAGCCGGTCGAGCTGGGCGCGGGTGCGCTCCTCGATGTCCCAGTCGTCGCCGATGGTGGTGAAGTGCCGCTCGTCGACGTCCCCGGCTTCCACGGCGTCGATGGCCCGGACGATGTCGGCGATGTCGAGCACCTCGGCGACGGTGAGGCCGGAGGTCAGCGGCAGGCTCTGGCGGAGGTAGCCGAGCCGTCCGGTGACGGTCACCGAGCCGGTGGCGGGCCGGAGTTCGCCGGCGATCAGCTTGAGCAGGGTGGACTTGCCGGCGCCGTTGGGCGCGACCAGTCCGGTCCGGCCGGCGGGGACGGTGAAGGACAGGTCGTGGAAGACCGGGGTGTCGTCGGGCCAGGCGAAGGAGAGGTTGGAGCAGACGACGGCGGCGTCGGACATGGGAGTGACCTCGAAGGGGATGAGGGCAGGAAGGCGGACCTCTGCCCTGGGCAGACGTGCGGAAAAGGGGTACGACGAAACGGACCGCCTCGGCGGCGCTCCTGAAGCACCGGCCGGTGGCCGTCAGATCCGGGTCTCACCCGGAGATGTCGTCGTCACCCGCCACGTCTGCCACTCCTCGATCACACGACTACAGGTCACAGCCACTGTAGCAGGCGCCGCGGGCGGCCGGCGTGATCGAAGGCGTCACCGCCCTGACAGGTGATGAAATTGCCGCGCGCAACCATCACCTGTCAAGGCGGTGACGAAAAGGGGGGTCGCTACGCCGGGACGACCCGGTAGCTCAGGGCCGCCAGCGGCAGGTTGGACTGGGCCAGTGAGCCGGTGGCCCACGGGTGGCTGCCGGTGCAGTCGGCGCCGGGGTAGAGCACCACGGACGCGGACCCGTTGACGACCTGCACCGAACGAACGGGCGCCGACAGCGTGTGGCAGGTCCCGAGGTCGGCGAGGTCGACGGTGGTCACCGCGCCCCGTCCGTCGGTGGCGGAGTAGAGGTGCGCGCCCGGCTCCAGCGGCGGCCAGCCGGCGGCGGCGTCGGCCGCCCCGGTGCCGAGGGCGACCAGGGCGGCGGCCAGGGCGGCGGTCACGGCCGCGCTGCGGAGCTTCGCCTGGGGTGTGGACATGCGGAACCACCTTCTCGTGTGTGGCGGAACTGTGCGGTGAACCGGCCTGCGGCTCGTGGGCCGAGCCCGGCCGGGAGGCAGATCCTTGCAGCTTCAACAAGGGGCTCGGGAGTGCGGAACCGGCCAAACACGCGTGAGCCGTGACCGTGCTGAGGAGTGACTCTTGCGCCGTCGCAGTCACCGTCTTGACAGGTGATGACCCGGAACGCACCCTGAAAGCCGTCATCCGCGACCGCCGACCAGGAGAGACGTCATGAGCAACCGGCCCGCAGGCGACCCCGACGCCGCGTCACGGCGCGCCCGTTACGGCACCCTCCCCGAACGCATCCGCTTCGAGTCCATGACCGAGCAGGCGGCCACCACCCCCGGCGCCGCCGCCACCACGGCCCACGACCCCGAAACCCGCTGGAACTTCTACAACTGCCTGGCCGTCGACCTGGCCCTGTAGCCCCTGTAGCCCCTGTAGCCCCTGTAGCCCCCCGAACCGCCGGGCCGGGGCCGCCGCGCGAGGATGGGGACCGGGCCCCGGCGTGCGGGGCCGGTGCGGACGACGGGAAGAGGGGCCATGACCGAGCGGGAGCACGTCGGGTCGGAGCAGGTCGCGTCGGAGCGCGGCGAGCCGGAGCACGGTGAGCCGGTGCGCGTCGGGCTGGTGGGGATCGGCGTCATCGCCGCGACCCACCTCGCCGTCCTCGCCGAACGGAAGGACGTGGAACTGGAGTTCACGGTCGACCCGAGAGCGGTCGGGCCGGTCGCGTTCCGGGGCGGGCAGCCGCCGCACTACGGCGACCTGGGCGAGGCGCTCGCCGCCCACCGGCCGGACCTGCTGGTCCTCGCCACCCCGACGGAGACCCACGCCGAGCTGGTGACCACGGCCCTGCTGCGCTCCACCGCCCGGATCCTGGTGGAGAAGCCGCTCGTCCACGACCGCGCCTCCCTCGCCGCGCTGCGCGCGCTGGACGGGACGGCCGACGTGCGGGGCCGGGTGTTCACCGCGCACCACTTCGCCTTCTCCCCGGAGGTCGACTGGGCGGCGGACCTGCTCGCCGCCCACCCGGACTGGGGGCCGGTCACGACCGTCACCTCGGCGTTCCACGACCCGTACGTCCAACGGGGCGCGGAGGCCTTCGCCTCGTACGTCTCCAGCTGGACGGACTCGGGAGTGAACCAGCTGAGCATGCTCACCCGCTTCGTGGACCTGGTCGGCCTGACGTCCCTCCGGCAGGCGGACGGCGGCGCGAGCGCGTGGTGCGCGGTGGAGTTCCGCTCCCGGGGCGAGGCGGGCACGGCCCGGCTGCGCAGCAGCTGGCTGACCGGCGCCAGCAGCAAGCAGAGCAGCCTGGTGCTCGGCCGCTCCGGCGTGGAGGTGTGGATCGACCACACCGCCATGACGGGGTTCGCCGCCCGGGACGGTGAGCTGCTGGCGGCGTTCGGGACCGACGGCCGGACCGAGCGGAAGGTCGCCCACTACCGTCCGCTCTACGCCAGCCTGCTCTCCGGCCGGCCCGACCCGGTGCTCGGCTTCGAGGCCGCGGAGCGGATCACCGGGATCCACCGGGCGCTGCCCGAAGCGGAGTAGCCACGGCGCGCAGTAGCGCCACGGCCCGGAGCGGTCACGGCGAGGGATGGCCGGTGAGGTGGGCGAAGACGTCGTCGAGCGTGGGGCGGCGCATGGTGAAGTCGGCGACCGGGATGCCGGTGCGGCGCAGGGCGGCGGCGACGGTGGCGATGTCGTTGAGGCCGTCGGCGAGCGGGATGGAGAGGCGGCCCTTCTGCTGGTCGACGGCGGGTTCGGTGCTGAGCGCGGGGCGGAGGGCGGCGAGGGCCGGGGCGAGGTCCTCGGGGGAGCGGACGGTCAGGTCCAGCCATTCGCTGCCGACCTTGCGCTTCAGCTCGTCGGGGGTGCCGTCGGCGATGACGCGGCCGGCGTCGACGACCACGATCTGGTCGGCCAGGTAGTCGGCCTCCTCCAGGTACTGGGTGGTGAGGAGCACCGTGGTGCCGGCGTCGACGAGTTCGCGGACCCGGGCCCAGAGGTCCATCCGGCTCACCGGGTCGAGGCCGGTGGTGGGCTCGTCGAGGAAGAGCACCGGGGGCGCGGTGATCAGGCAGCTGGCGAGGTCGAGGCGGCGGCGCATGCCGCCGGAGTAGGCGCGGGCGGGGCGGTCGGCGGCCTCCGACAGCCGGAAGCGCTCCAGGAGTTCGTCGGCCCGGCGGCGGGCCTCGCGGCGGCCGAGGTGGAGCAGGGTGCCGAGCAGGACGAGGTTCTCGCGGCCGGTCAGCACCTCGTCCACGGCGGTGTACTGGCCGGCCAGGCCGATCCGGCGCCGCACCTCCTGCGGTTGGCGGACGACGTCGTAGCCGGCCACCTCGGCGTGGCCGCCGTCCGGTGCGACGAGGGTGGTGAGGATCTGCACGGTGGTCGTCTTGCCGGCGCCGTTCGGCCCGAGCAGGCCGAGGACGGTGCCGGCCCGGACGCCGAGGTGGATGTCGGCGACCGCCACGACGTCCCGGTGGCGCTTGTGCAGGCCCTCGGCGCGGATGGCCAGGTCCATGGGGGCTCCCGAGGAAGAAGGGGACGGCGGGCGGTCAGGCGGTGAGGCGGACGGGCAGGCTGCTGTAGCCGTGGACGAAGTTGGAGTAGAGCCGGACCGGCTCGCCGAGCAGGTCGATCCGGCCGACCTGGCCGCGCAGGGCGGCGAGCATCGCCTCGACGTGGGTCCGGCCGAGGAAGGCGCCCAGGCAGAAGTGCGGGCCGTAGCCGAAGGCGACGTGCTTGTTCGGGGTGCGGGCCAGGTCGAAGCGGTCCGGCTCGGCGAAGACCTCCTCGTCGAAGTTGGCCGCGCTGTTCCACAGGGTGACGACGTCGCCGGCCCGGATCGTCCGGCCGCCGAGCTCCACGTCGGTCAGCGCGCGCCGGCCGAAGTGCATGGCCGGGGTGGTCCAGCGCATGACCTCCTCCACGGCGGACTCCAGGCCGACCGAGCCGTCCTTCAGCGCCCGCCACTGGTCGGGGTGTTCGGAGAAGGCGATGAGCGCGCCGATGGAGGACATCCGGCTGGACTCGTCGCCGCCGAGGATCAGGCTGTAGCAGTTGAAGACGACCTCCTCCTGGCTCAGCGGCTCGCCGTCGACGGTGCCGGTCGCCAGGGCGCTGATCACGTCGTCCCCGGGGTGCTTGCGCCGTTTCGCGGCGAGGTCGGAGAAGTAGAGCAGGATCTCGTTGCGGGCCAGCCACTCCTCGGTCGCGGTGTGCTCGGCGCTGGTGCGGGAGAGGGTTTGGGTGTTCCAGTGGACCAGCCGTTCGCGGTCCTCGACCGGGACGTCCATCAGGTCGCCGATGGTGTTGATCGGGATGTGGTCGGCGAGTTCGGTGACGAAGTCGAAGGAGCCGCGGGCGAGGCCCTCGTCGAGCAGCGCGGCGGTCCGCCGGTGCACGCCGGCCACCACCGGGGCCAGCACCCGCGGCGAGAAGGACCTGAGCATCAGGTTGCGGATCTCCCGGTGCCGCGCGCCGTCGGTGACGGCGAGCATCTTCCGGGAGGCGGAGTCCTCGCCCTGGAGCAGGGTGGCGAGCACGTTCCCGCGCTCGGAGGTGAAGCGCTTGTTGTCGCGGTAGACGGCGAGCACGTCGGCGTGGCGGGAGACCGCCCAGAACGGCGGGCCCTGCTCGGTGGCCGGGTGCAGGTGCACCGGCCGTTCGGCCCGGAACCGGGCCCACATCGCCCGGACGTCGAGGTCGAGGTAGGTGTGCGGATCGGTGAGGTCGACGGTGTCGAGGTCGCGGGCGGAGAGGTCGGCGGTGTCGACGGTGTCGACGGCGTCGATGGCGTCGGTGCCGGGATCGGTGGGCGCGGTGCGGTCGGCGGGGCCGTCGACCGTCTGGTCCTTCAGGGGCATGGTCGGCCGTTTCTGTGACGGGGTCAGGAGACCGCGGACCGGTAGCGGCGCAGGCTCAGCAGGACGGTGAGGAGGAACACGGCCCCGAGCGAGGCGGCGATGGTGAGCGTGAGGGCCGGGGTGCCGGCGCTGCCGGCGGCGTCCGGGTTGCCCCAGAGCCGCCGCAGGGCCGTCACCACGGCGCTGACCGGGTTCCCCTCGGCGACCGGCCGCAGCCAGCCCGGCAGCCGGTCGACGGACTGGAAGGCGTTGGACAGGAAGGTCAGCAGGACGGTGACCAGCCCGGCGACGACGTTGATCGTCTCCATGTTCCGGGAGAACATCCCGAGCATCAGGCCGACCCAGAGCATCGCGTACATGAAGGCGGTGAGCAGGGCGAGCCCGGCGAGGAGGGCGAGCGGGCCGTGGTGCGGGCGCCAGCCGAAGGCCAGGCCGACCGCCGTGACCACGGCCAGGCCGATCAGCCCGACGACCAGGTCGCCGAGGGTGTGGCCGAGCAGGACGGCCGGTCGGGAGATCGGCATGCTGCGGAACCGGTCGACCAGGCCGCCGCGCAGGTCCGCCGCGACGGCGACCGCGGTCGGGCCGATCCCGGCCAGGCCGACCTGGGCCGCCACGCCCGCGAAGATGTACTCCTGGTAGCTGCCGCGGCCGGAGAAGGACAGCGAGCCCTGGAACAGGAAGCCGAGCACGATCATCGAGATGAGCGGGTTCATCACGATGCCGATCAGCCGGCCGGGCGCCCGGCGCAGCCGGCGCAGCCGCCGTCCGGCGACGGTGACGGACTCGACCAGCAGGGCCAGCGGCGCCGAGCGGGGGCGGGGGGTGACGGCGGTCAGCATGCCCGGCCCCCTTCCGCACGACGGTCCCGCTCCCCGTCCAGGCGGCGCAGCTCGGCGTCGACCAGCCGGCCGATGACGGCCTGCGGCCCGGGGTGCATCAGGTACTCGTGGCCCGCGGCGATCCGGTGGACGACCACCCGTCCGTTCACGTGCGGCTCCCATCGGCCGGTCCGGTCGGCGAGTTGGTCCGCGGTCCACTCCTCGGCGGCCGCGAAGAGGTGGAGGTCGCCGGTGAACCGGCCGGGGGTGAAGCGCTCCATCAGCGCGCCGTGGTGGCGCGACAGCCGCAGCAGCCGCAGCAGCGCCTCCTCGTCGAGGTCGGCCAGCGGGCCGGCCTCGCGCCGGAGCAGGTCGAGCAGCGCGGCGTGGCCGTGGCCGGCCAGTTCGGTGCGCCGGTGGCCGAGCGCCTCCAGTGCGCGGAGCAGGAGTTCGCGGTCGTCCTGGCCGCTCTCGTCCCGGCCGGTGCGGCCGGCGTAGCCGTCCAGGTCGGCCAGGAAGTCGACCCGCTCGCCGTCCGCCTGCAGCCGGACGGCGATCTCGTGGGCGAGCACCCCGCCGTACGACCAGCCGAGCAGCCGGTACGGGCCGTGCGGCCGCAGCCGCCGGATGGTCCGCAGGTAGTCCGCCGCCACGTCGCGGAGGTCGGTGGGCAGCGGGGCGGCGGCGTCCAGCGCGGGCGACTGGAGGCCGTACAGCGGGTAGCGCGGGTCGAGGTACCGGGCCAGCCCCAGGTAGGGCAGGCTGAAGCCGAGTCCGCTGTGCACCAGGAACAGCGGGGGCGCGTCGCCGTCCGGCCGGATCGGCAGGACCGGCGAGAACGCGTCCGCGGACTGTTCGGCGGTCACGGCCGGCCGGGCCCGCTTGGCCAGTTCCGCGACGGTGCGGTGCAGGACGACGTCCGCCACCGCCAGCCGGAGGCCGGCCGCCTGCGCCCGGCCGACCAGCCGGACCGCCAGCAGGGAGTGGCCGCCGAGGTCGAAGAAGCTGTCGTCGATGCCGACTTCGGGCAGCGCGAGCACCTCGGCGCAGAGCGCGGCGAGGGTCTCCTCGACGGGGTTGCGGGGGCGGCGCACGGCGCCGGTGGGGGCGAGGTCGGGGGCGGGGAGCCGGTTGCGGTCGATCTTGCCGTTGGGGTTGAGCGGCAGCTCGTCGAGCACCACGACGGCGCCGGGGACCATGTACCCGGGCAGGTGGTCGGCGGTGTGCTCGCGCAGGGCGGTGGGGTCGGGTGCGGTGCCGGGGGCGGGGGTGACGTAGGCGACCAGGGTGGGGCCGGCCGGGCTGTCGGTGCGGGCGACGGCGACGGCGGTGCGGACGGCGGGGTGGCGGGTGAGGGCGGCCTCGATCTCGCCGGGTTCGACGCGGAAGCCGCGGATCTTGATCTGGGTGTCGGCGCGGCCGAGGTAGGCGAGGTGCCCGTCGG
>NZ_JBEXJK010000342.1:0-9115 GCF_040609095.1 Kitasatospora sp. NPDC004799 | reverse complement strand
CCGCCGTGGTAGAAGCCCTTGTCGGCGGGGTTGAAGCCGTTCTCCAGCCGCCCGCCCGTGATGCCGCCCGTGTCGTTGGCGGGGTCTCCGTTGGCTGGCCGGGCTGGGCTTCCTCAACCCGGTCTGGCAGACGGTGGTCCAGCAGGAGTTCCAGCCCGGGGTGCTGGCCCGGGTCACCTCGTACGACTGGCTCCTCTCGCTGGCCGGCGCCCCGCTCGGCTACGTCCTGGCCCCGCTGGCCGCCGACACCTGGGGCAGCCGCGCCCCGCTGCTCGCGTCGGCCGTGCTGGTGACCCTCGTCTGCGCCGGCACCGCGGCCGTCCCCGGCGTCCGCCGATTCGGCACTCGCCCGCCCCGGCCTGCCACGGCAGAGGCGGCACCCGGGGAGGCGACCAAGCGGCCCCCGGCCCGGACCTGACCCAGCCTCAAGGCCCGGTCCCAGAGCCGAACCGGATTCGAAGGCCGATCACCACGACGCCCCGCCCGGCCACCTCCTGGCGCCGCCGCCCGCCGACGCCTCGGCCTCGTCTCCCGGATCTTGCCGGTCACCCGCCGCCGAACGGTGCCACGGCGTCCACCCGGCCTACGCGTTGGCCCTGCGGTGGGCCCCGGCCCGGTCGAGCCGGTAGAAGAACGCGTACTCCTCGGGGCCGACCCACGCGAACTCGCCGGCCCTGCGCGCCATGTTCGCGGCCGCCCACGCGGCGATCACCATGGCGACGGGGGTGCCGAAGACCGCCAGAGCGAAGAACGCGGGGCCGCGGGTGAGGCCCATCACGACCACGCTCTCGACGAAGAACACGGCCCCCGTCGCCAGGGACGCCCGCACGGACCACCGCCTGGTGGGCGCGCCCTTTCGGCTCGCTGCCAGTGAGACCCCGGCCACCAGCCCCGGCAACGCCCCTGTGACCAGCCCGAACGCAACGACCGCGAGCCCGGTCCCGAGCCCGAGAGAGTCCGCGACGCCCGCACCGATGAACAGGCAGGGCGCGGCCCCTACCACCGCACCCAGCCCGGTGGCGTGCCAGACGACCGTCGACTTGCGAAGCACGATGCCCACCCCCTTCGACAGCGGACTGTAGGCGGAACACCGGACGGGCGGTGAAGCGGGTCCGGGACAGCGTCACAGGCCCTCACCCGGCGGGCGGGGGTGAGGGAAAGGAAACCGCCTGGGTCACCCGGGTCCCGCTGCTCGCGGCAGTAAGGCCGGTGACGCTCGCCCGCGCGGGCACCGCGGCCGTCCCCGGCGTCCGCCGGTTCGCCCCCCGGCCACCCAGCCACCCCAGCCCGCCACGGCGGCACCGGGCCAGCGCCCTCAGCACGTGTCCCGATGGGCGAGTGCTCGCCGCAGGTGGGCGTTGGCTAGCATCCCAGCTGTGGAATTCACCGCTGGAGCCCCCGCCGCCTGGCACGTGACGTTGCAGAGCGGCGCACTGATCGAGCTGTGGGCCGACGGGTACACCGAGGACGAGGGCGCTTACCTCTTCTCGCTCCTGGTTCGTGCGACGGAAGCGGAACAGGCCGAACTCGACGTCACCGCGAGAACCCCCGCAGACCCGAGCCGAGTCGCCATCACGGTGGCCCGCATCCCCCTCTCGGAGGTGCGGGACCTGCACACAGCCGCCCTGCGCGCCGTGAGTGGGCGCTGCGCCTGCCCCACTGTGCTGGTGTAGCCTCCGCAGCCCCGGGACGTTGCCAGCCCCGCGGCTGACGTCCGCTCACTGACGCCCGTCCGGGCAGGCGCCGCGACGGCGTCCGACAGCTCCGCACCCGGCCGCCGCGGCAGACGTGGCGCCCGGGCCGGCGGCAGGGCAGCCGGCCCGGGTGCCGGCTTCGGAGCCGGACCGGGGTCAGGGGCCGGTCACCGCGACGCGGTTCCGGTCCGGGTGCCTCAGTTCCAGATGCCGGTGATGTCCGCCGCGGTGGCCGCGTTGCCCGCGTGGCCGGTGGTGCCGGCCAGGTCCTCCAGGGTGCGCAGCACGTTGTAGTGGTTGTAGGTGGTGGCGCTGCTGCTGCCGGGCGTCACGTGGGCGCCGTAGATCACGGTCGGGATGCGGTTGCCGGACAGCCGGTTGTCCTCGTCGAAGGTGACGACCAGCAGGCTGTTGTGGGTCTGCGCCCAACTGGCGTACGCGCCCAGGTTGTTCTTGATCCAGGTGTCGCCGGTGCCGACCGAGCAGTCGTGCATGTCGTTGCAGAGGTTCGGCACCACGAAGGAGACGTTCGGCAGGGTGCTGTAGTCGGTCGGGAACTGGGCGAAGGTCTTCGCCGAGCTGACCGGGACGTTGCCGAAGCCGAACCACGGGTTGTGCTTCTGGGCGTAGCTGCCGCTGCTGCACACGGTGCTGCCCTGGCTGGGCAGGGACTCGTTGTAGCTGGCCCAGGTCTTGCCGGCGGCGATCACCTCGGAGGCGAGGTTGGCGGCCTGGAAGCCGCCGACCGGCACACAGCTGTCGTCGACCCGGCCCTGGGTGGAGCCGGAGAACAGCGCGTAGTAGTTCGGCTCGCTCGGGTGGGTGATGCCGAAGGACTGGGTGAGGTTGGCGCCGCCCGCCTTGAGGGTGTTGTTGATGTACGGGGCGCTGCTGCTGCCGATGACCTGGGTGTAGGCGTGGTTCTCCATCACCACGACGACGATGTGGTCGGGCGTCGGCAGCGCGGCGGCCTGGGCGGTGGTGGCGGTGGCCGCCCAGAGGCCGGCGGAGGCGGCGACCAGGGCTACGGCGGAGCCGATCGCGGTCGCGGTCCGGCGGGAGCGGGGGGAGCGGCGGGAGCTGGGGTCCAGGGGCTTCGTGGACGAAGTCATGACAATTCCTCGGGTAGGAGACGGCCCGCGGGCCGGGCTCGGAGCGGGAGGTGCCGGCCGTCGGGCGGGGAAGTTCCGTGGTCGGTGCGGGAGAACCCGGTGGGACGGGCCCGCCGGAGTGCGCGAAAGCGCCCGAACAGCATGGGGGCGGACCCGTTGACGCGGGTAGACGCCGGCAGGTGAAACCTTGGCCCCGGAGCGGGAAACGAACGGTGCGAGCGCCGAAACCACCACCGACAACGGGAAATGCGGGCGAACCGGTTCACATTGCCACGGACCGCCCCGGCCGGTGATAGTGACCTCCGAACGGCGCGGTCGGACACCGCGTCAGCTGAGGGGAGAACCGAGGAACATGGCGAAGACCAGCCTTCTGCGTCCGCTCGCGGTGGCCGCCGCCGGCGCCGTCCTGGTGGCGACCGGCGCCCTGCCCGCCGCGGCCGCCGGCCAGACCACCACCGACGCGGCCGCGCCCGACCTCGCCGGTGTGCGGGCCGCCCTCCAGGCCACCACCGCGGCCGGCGCCCCGGGGGCCTTCGCGGTGATCCGCGACCACGGCACGGCCGACCGGACCCGCTCGGTGAGCGTCGGCCTGGCCGACCTGGACGGGACCCCGATGAACTCCTCGTGGAGGTTCCGGGTCGGCAGCAACAGCAAGATGTTCGCCGCCGTTCTCGTGATGCAGCTGGCGGAGGAGGGCCGGATCGACCTCGACCGGCCGCTGCGCGAGTACCTGCCCGAGGGCGTCCTGCCGGAGAGCTGGACCATGACGGGCCGCCAGGTGCTGGAGCACCGGGCCGGTGTCTACGACCACACCAACGACCTGCTGGAGCAGGCCGGCGAGGAGACCACCAGCGCGTTCGAGGCCCGCATCCGCAACACCGTGTACGACCCGCGCGCGCTGGTGGCGATGTCGGTCAAGCACGGCCTGCAGTACACCCCAGGCAGCCGCTACGCCTACTCCAACACCGACTACGTGCTGCTGGGCCTGGCGGTCGAGCACCTCACCGGCCAGGCGTTCCCGGAGGTGCTGAACGAGCGGATCATCCAGCCGCTGGGCCTGCGCGGGACCTCCTTCGTCGTGCCCGACCGGACGATCCGCGGCGCCCACGTCACCGGCTACCTCACCAACGACGACCGCACCAAGCCGCTGCTGGACTCCACCGAGCAGACCGGCTCCTGGGTGTGGAGCGCCGGGGCCCTCATCTCCACCGCCGAGGACCTGGACCGCTTCCTCTCCGCGCTGATGGCCGGCCGCGACGGCGGGCTCGTCTCGGACGCCTCGCTCCAGCAGATGACCGCCGCCCTGCCGACGCCCACCCCGAAGATCTCCTACGGCCTGGGCCTGCGCCGCATCGCGCTCTCCTGCGGGGACGTGTACGGCCACGGCGGCATCGTGCAGGGCTTCAACACCCAGTCCTTCACCACCCCGGACGGGCGGCGCAGCGTGGTGGTCCTCGCCAACGCCTCCAACAACGGCGCGGTGACCCAGGGGCTGATGAACACCCTGGAGCCGGCCTTCTGCGGCAAGCAGCCCGCCGCCGCCCCGCGGTCGAACTTCGCCCCGTCCTCGGTGCCGGCTTCGGCCCCGGTGAACTCGCTGCCGGTGGTGGAGGACACCCGGATCTGACCGGCCGGTCCGCCCCGCGCCCGCTTTCCGGTTCCGCTGGGACCGGAGGCGGGCGCGGCCGTCGTGGGACGCCGGTCAGCACCGGTCAGCGCCGGGCGCCGGTCAGCGCCGGGCACCGGTCAGTGCCGGGCACCGGCCGAGCGGGGGCCCTCCGCGCTCAGGTCGGTGAGCGCCTCGGTGAGCAGTTCGCGGGCCTCCTCGGGGCGGCCCTGCTCGATCAGCGCGGTGCCCAGTTCGGTCAGCGTCTTGGTCATGCTGTCCGGGCGGCCCACCGCCTCGAAGTGCACCAGGGCCTGCCGGTACGCCTTCTCGGCGGCCGGCCAGCGCCTCAACGCGGCGCGGTCCAGGCCGAGTTCGTGCGCGGTCATGGCCGCCAGCAGGTGGATCAGCGGCGAGGACCAGCGCTCCACCAGCTCCAGCGCCCCGGCCAGGGCCCGCCGGCGCGACTCCACCGCCTCCTCGGCCCGGCCGGACTCCCGCAGGCAGTTGGCGGCGCCCCGCAGGGTGACCAGCCGGCCGATCATCGCCGAGCGGTTGTCGACCTCGGCGAAGGCGTCCGCCGCCCGGTGGAAGGCGTCGGTCGCCTCGCGGTGCCGCTGGAGGTAGCGCAGGCCCGAGGCGAGGTAGGTGAGCGCCCAGCCCTGCTGCTCCCGGTCCCCCGCCGCGCGGGCCAGCTCCAGCCCCTCGGCGGCCAGTTCGACGCCCCGCTGGTAGCGGTGCAGGCAGGTGACGTACGTCCAGGCCAGGTAGTTGACGTGCACCGCCTCGACCCGGGTGTCCCCGATCGCGCGGGCGGCGTCCACCGAGAGCTGGAACACCTCGGCCCAGATGCCCCAGCTCAGCAGGCGGTCGGAGAACCAGTGCATCGCCTCGGCGGTGTCCACCACCTCCCGGTACCGGCCGGCCCGCTGCGCCTCGTGCAGGGCGGCCAGCCACTCCGGGTGCTCGTACTCCAGCCAGGCGGCCGCCTCGGTGAGGTGCGCGGGCGCGGAGCCGCCGGTGCCGGGCTCCTCGGCGGCGTGGTCGGGGTCGAACCGCAGCCCGTACTCGGCGGCCAGGGCGAGGATCCGGCGGCCGGCCCGGGTGCGGGCCTCGGCCAGCTCCTCGGCCGTCTCCTCGGCGGCCAGCCGCTCGCCCGCGTAGAGCCGCACCAGGTCGTGCAGGCGGTAGCGGTCCGGGGTGGCCGCCTGCACCAGTCCGGCGTCCACGAGCTGCTCCAGCACCAGCTCGGTGCGGGCCGCCGACCCGCCCGCGTAGGCCGCGGCGATCTCCGCGGTGAAGTCCTTCCCCGCGGTCAGCGCGCAGCGGCGGAGGACGAGTCGGGACTCGACCGGCAGCCGCCGGTAGGACAGTTCGAAGGCCGGGCGGACGGCCAGGTCGCCGGTCTCCAGCAGGTCCAGCCGGTTCTCCTCAGCGGCGAGCTGGCGCACCAGGTGGGCGACCGGCTGCTGCGGGCGGGCGACCAGGCGCTGCCCGGCGATCCGCAGCGCGAGCGGCAGGTACCCGCAGAGCCTGGCCAGTTCGGCGGTGGCGTCGGGCGCGGCCTCGATCCGCTCCCGGCCGGCGATCCGGGCCAGCAGCCCGGCCGCCTCGGCCGGGGACAGCACGTCCAGGCTCAGCCGGTGCACCGACTCCAGGCCGGGCAGCACGTTGCGGCTGGTCACGATGGTCACGGCCGGGCCGGAGCCGGGCAGCAGCGGGCGCACCTGGCCCTCGTCGGCGGCGTTGTCCAGCACCAGCACGAGCCGCCGGTCGCGGACCAGCGCCCGGTAGAGGCCGGCCCGCTCCTCCGTCCCGGCGGGCACCGCGGCGTCCGCCACGCCCAGGGCGCGCAGCACCTGGCCGAGCGCGTCGCGGGCGGGCAGCGGCTGCGCCGACATGCCGCCGAGGTCCAGGGAGAGCTGGCCGTCCGGGAAGCGCTCGGCCAGGGCGTGGGCGGCGTGCAGGGCGAAGGAGGTCTTGCCGAGGCCGGGCTGACCGCTGATCAGCACCACCCGCGGGTGGGTCGGCCGCTCGTCCTCGGCCAGCCGGGCGAGCAGGGCGAGGGCGTCCTCGCGGGCGGTGAAGTCGGCGATGTCGCGGGGCAGCGCGAGGGCGCTCTGGCCGGTCTCGGCGGGGGCCGCCGTCGGTCTGTCGGCGCCCGGCGCGTCCTGGCCGGCGGCGTCCTGGCCGAAGGCGTTCCGGCCGGGGGCGTGCAGCTCGGCGGCGTGCAGCTCGGGCAGGTCCTGCTCGGCGGCGCGGCGGCCGGCGGTGTCCTGGCGCGGTACCGAGCGGGCGGGCCGGGCGGGGATCCCGGCGGACGCCGGACCGGGCCGCACCCCGCGCGGGCGGCCGGACTGCGCGGCCCGGTCCAGCGCCTCCGCCTGCGGACGGTCCAGCCCGAGCGCCTCGGCCAGGGCCCGTACGGTGCGCCGCTGCGGCCCGCGGGTGCGGCCGCGCTCCATGTCCCCGAGGGCGCGCAGGCTGACCCCGGCGGCCGCGGCGAGCTCCTCCTGGGTCAGGCCCGCCGCCACCCGGTGCCCGGCCAGCAGACGGCTGAACTCGTTCGTCTCCGTGTCCGTGCCGCCCCCGGCCGCCATGCCCGCCCCCACTCGTTCGGTCCTGCGCAGTTCCGCACTTCTGCCTGGAGTCGCCTGCGGCGGTTCGCTCCAGGCAGAAGTATGCCCCGGCCGGCGGGTTCCTCCCACCCGGCCTGCCCTCAGGGTATCCGCCCAGGTCAGGACAGCTGCACGCGGGCGGGGCGGCCAGGCGGCAGCGGTTCCGCCGGGGCCCGAACCGCCGATAGTTCCGCCTGTGGTTCCGCTGGTCGAACGGCGGTTTTCCGCCACCGGCGGCCGGCGGGAGGTCACACCAGCCGCCTCGCCTCCGCGCCCTCGACGGTGCGCCCGAGGGCGTCCAGCAGGTCGGCGAGCAGGCCGTGGGAGCGGGCTTCGAGGGCCGGGTCGCCGACGGTGCGGCCGAGCGCGACGGCGAGCCGGGCCGAGGAGAGCGCGGCGTCCCGGCGGCCGAGGGCGTGCAGCGCGCGGGCCCGGCTGTGGGTGGCGAGGACGGCCTCGGCGCCGCCGGAGCGGGCGGTGGCGGTGCGCACCGCCTCGTCGGCGTGGCGCAGGGCCGGCTCGGGGTCGCCGGCCAGGACCAGCGCGTCGGCGAGGCCGGTGAGCGAGCGGACCAGCAGGTGGTCGGTGGCCGGGGTGCGGGCGGCCGCCACCAGGTCGCCGAGCATCGGCAGCGCCCGCTCGTACCGGCCGGTCCGCACCAGGGCGGCGGCCACCCGGCTGCGGCAGTGGTGGCGCAGGGCGGGGTCGCCGGCCCGGTCGGCGGCCTCGACGGCCCGCTCCAGCGTGTCGGCGGCGGTGCGGTGGGCCGAGCGGTCGACGTGCAGGACGGCGAGGTCGGTGGCGAGCCGGGCGACGGCCGACTCGTCCCGGTCCGCGTGCGCGGCGCTCAGCCCGGCCTCGACCACGGCCCGCCAGTGGACCCGGTCGTGGCCGGTGGCCTCGTACAACCGGCCGGCCCGGTGGGCGAGCCGCCAGGCCGCGGTGGCCCGTCCCTTCTGCTCGGCGCAGAGCACGACGGCGCGCAGCGCGCTCTCCTCGCGGCGGAACCAGGCCGCCGTGCCGGCCGCCGCCGTGCCTTCGGCCGTCCAGCCCTCGGTGACGTCGAGGTAGTGGGCGATCAGCCGGTCCAGGGCCAGGTACCGCTCCTCACAGGCGAGTTCGGCGGCCTGCGCGGCGGCGTGGCGGCGGACCAGCTCGCGCCGGGCGTACCGGCCGGGGCTGGTCTCCTCCAGCAGGTGGACGGCGTCGAGCCGGGTCAGCAGGGTGCGGGTGGCGGCGGGCGGGAGGTCGGCGAGGGCGGCGGCGGTGTCGGTGCCGATCTCCGCGCCGGGGTGCAGGCCGAGCAGGGTGAACAGCCGGGCGGCGTCGGGCGCCAGCGTGCGGTGGGTCCGGTCCAGCGCGGTGGTGAGGCCGAGCGGGCCGCGGGCGGTGCCGGGGCCGGAGAGGGCGGCCAGGCCGGTCTGCTCGTCGGCGAGTTCGGCGACGAGGTCGGCCACCGACCAGTCCGGCCGGGCGGCCAGCCGGGCGGCGGCCAGCCGCAGCGCGAGCGGCAGGTGGTCGCAGCGCTCGGCGAGTTCGGCGACGGCCTCCGGCTCACCGGCCGTACGGTCCGCGCCGAGGGTGCGGGCGATCAGGGCGGCGGCCTCCTCGGGGCCGAGCACGCCCAGCGGCAGCGGGATGCCGGCGGTGCGGACCAGCAGGTGGCGCAGCCGGCTGCGGCTGGTGACGACCGCGACCGGGGCGGGCTCGCAGTCGGTGGCCGGCGGGTCGGGCAGCAGCGGGGCCAGCTGCTCGTAGGAGGCGGCGTCGTCCAGCACGACCAGCATCCGCCGGCCGGCGACCAGTTCGCGGTAGCGGCGGGCGCGGTCCCCGGCCTCGACGGGCAGCGCGTCCGGGGCGACGCCGAGGGCGGTGAGGAACTCGCCGAGCACCGCGGCGGGTTCGCGCGGCCCGTCCGGGTCGAAGCCGTTCAGCTCGGCGCGCAGGATGCCGTCCGGGAAGTAGGCGTCGCCGCGCAGGGCCGTCCACTGCCGTGGTCAGGGAGGAGGAGCCGACCTTGACGACGATCCGCCGCGCGGTCAGCACCTCCTCGCGCAGAGAGTCCTCGCTCATCTCGCTGTACGC
>NZ_JBEXJK010000341.1:0-9126 GCF_040609095.1 Kitasatospora sp. NPDC004799 | reverse complement strand
GGCAGTAGCCGCCGGCCGCGGCGGCCTCGGCGGCCAGCTGCATGACCAGGTCGATGACGCCGATGCCGTCGGGCCCGCGGTCGGTGAAGTCGCCGGCCCTGATCACCGCCGGCGCGGCCGCCCTGCTGGCCGGCGGCGCCGCGCTCGGACAGGTCGCGCTGGCCCTGGTGGTCGCGCTGCTCCAGCTGCTGACGGCGGCCGGCTGGTTCCGGTTGAACGGCATGTGGCCGGCCCGGCAGGGCATCCTGCTCGCCGCGCTGGCCGGCTTCACGGCGGACGCGGCGGTGCTGCTGGCGGACTCCGACGGCGGCGTGGCGGCCGTGGTGGGCACCCTGGGCGGGTTCTTCCTGCTGGTCCTGGTGCTGCAGACGTTCCGTCCGTCGGACCCGAAGGAGCGGTTCTACGCGCTGACCGTGCTCGGCTCGGCCACAGTGGTGACGGTGCTCTGCACCGCGCTGCTGCTGGCCGACTGGGTGCCGGCCGCGGTGGGCGCGGTGGCGCTGGCGACCCTGCTGGCCGCGGCGCCGCTGCCCGGGCCGAAGCAGCTGGGCCCGGTGCTGGGCCTGGCCGCGGCGGTGGCGCTGGGCCTGCTGGTGGGCGCGCCGGTGGCGCTCGGCGCGCTGGCCGGGCTGGGCGCGCTGGTCGGCCGCCGGGTCGCGGCGTACGACTTCCCGTCCCGCTTCGTGCACATGACGGCGGGCGTGGCGCTGCCGCTGGCGGTGGCCGCGCCGCTGGTCTGGATCGCCACCGAGCTGCTGGCCTGACCCCTCCGCCGGGCCCGTCCCGGTCGAATTCCGGCCCCGGAACCATGTTCCGGGGCCGGACGTCGTACGGTCGGGCGAGGGCGGGCACGGCCGGCGCCGCCACGGAACGGTGTACGACCCGCGGGGAACGACCCACACGAACGATCACGACCACGAACGACCACTGCGACCGGCGACGACGGGGGACACGATGCGCGGATGGCTGAAGGCCACGATCGGCCTGGCGGTGCTCTCCGGCCTGCTGCTGGGCGCCGACCGGATCGCGGTCGGAGTGGCCGAGGACGAGGCCGCCGACCGGATCGTGCAGAGCGGCCGGATGAGCCAGCGCCCGGAGGTCTCGATCGAGGGCTTCCCGTTCCTCACCCAGGTGCTGTCGATGAAGCTGGACGACGTCCGGATCTCCTCCGACGGCCTGACCGTCGGCGACGGCAGCCACCGGGTGGCGCTGCACTCCTTCAAGGCGCGGCTCTCCGGCGTCGAGGTCGGCGACAGCATGAGCAGTGCGACGGTGGACAGCGGCACCGGCAGCGGGGTGATCTCCTACCCGGACCTCGCCCAGCTGCTGCCGCCCGCCTCCCAGCTGCTGCACGGCACCAAGCTGCCGGTGGGCGGCAACTCCCGGCTGACCCTGGCCTACGCCGGTCCGGGCAAGGTCAAGGCCTCGCTGGGGCCGATCGCGATCGGCGAGGGCACCGTGCACAACAAGGGGAACACCGTCACGGTGGACGGCTTCCGGCTGAGCTCGCTGGCGGGGATGGTGGCCGGTGCCACCGGCCAGCAGCTCGAACCGATGAGCTTCACCCTGGACTCGCTGCCGGCCGGGCTGCAGCTGGCCGACAAGGAGGGCGGCAGCGGCGGCGTGACGCCGTTGGCGGAGGGCCTCCAGCTGACCTTCGAGGGCAAGGGCGTCAAGCTCCTGGGCTGAGCCCGCCCGGGGACCGAGCCCGCCGAAACGTTCCGCTCCGCGAGACGCGCTGTCCAGCGCGGGCCGCGGAGCGGTGTCGTTTCCGCCCCGCGCACGCCGTCCGGGGGCCGCCGGACGGGCCCCGGAGGGCCGGGTCACGGCTGAATCCCGCCATCCGAGCGTTTCGATCCCACTATTCGATACGCTGATGACAGCGGGCCGCCGGTGTCCCTAGCATCGTCGGCATGAAGCGACAGACGGACCTCACGAAGCGGCGGGCGGTAGACCTGTGCCGCGTGGCCGCCTGTCTGTGTCGAATGCGCTGACTCGGCGCCCCGGTAGGGCAGTTGACGCCCGCCGTCGATCTTCCCGGCGACCGCGCCCGGCTCTGCGGGCGGGCGGTGGCCGATGCACTCCGCAGTTCCCCGCCCGGTCGCACCCGTCCGCCCTCCCGTCCCGGTATTCGGACGGATTTTCGGACCGCACCCACCCGGGCACCCCGGCAGCACCCTCCTGAGCAGCACCTTCCGCACAACCGCCCTCGGATGGAGACACCACCATGAGCCGCAGCGACGTCCTGGTCGACGCCGACTGGGTCCAGGCCCACCTGGACGACCCGAAGGTCGTCATCGTCGAGGTCGACGAGGACACCTCCGCGTACGACAAGAACCACATCCGCAACGCCGTCCGGATCGACTGGAAGCAGGACCTCCAGGACCCGGTCCGCCGCGACTTCATCGACCAGGCCGGCTTCGAGGCGCTGCTCAGCGCCAAGGGCATCGCCAACGACGACACCGTCGTCCTGTACGGCGGCAACAACAACTGGTTCGCCTCGTACGCCTACTGGTACTTCAAGCTGTACGGCCACGGTGACGTCCGCCTGCTGGACGGCGGCCGCAAGAAGTGGGAGCTGGACTCCCGCGACCTGGTCGCCGAGGTGCCGGCCCGCCCGGCCACCGTGTACACGGCGCAGGCCGCCGACTCCTCGATCCGCGCCTTCCGCGACGACGTGATCGCCGCCATCGGCACCCTGAACCTGGTCGACGTGCGCTCGCCCGACGAGTTCTCCGGCAAGCTGCTCGCCCCGGCCCACCTCCCGCAGGAGCAGTCGCAGCGCCCCGGCCACGTGCCGAGCGCCCGCAACATCCCGTGGGCCAAGAACGCCAACGACGACGGCACCTTCAAGAGCGACGACGAGCTCAAGGCGCTGTACGAGGCCGAGGGCATCGACCTGGCGAAGGACACCATCGCCTACTGCCGCATCGGCGAGCGCTCCGCGCTCACCTGGTTCGTCCTGCACGAGCTGCTCGGCCAGGCGAACGTCAAGAACTACGACGGTTCGTGGACCGAGTACGGCAGCCTGGTCGGCGTGCCGATCGAGCTCGGCAGCAACTGAGCCCCGGCTCGACCCGTAAGTCAGAAGGGAACACAGACATGTGCGGTGCGAAGGCCGGCGGCCCGGACCTGGCAGGAGTTGACGTGGCGAACGAGACGATCATCCAGGGTTCGGTGACCCGCGACGGTGAGCCGGTCAACGGCTACGTCCGGCTGCTGGACGAGAACAACGAGTTCACGGCCGAGGTGCCCACCTCGGCGACCGGCCAGTTCCGGTTCTTCGCCCGCCCGGGCAAGTGGACCCTGCGCGCGCTGGTGCCGGGCCAGACCGTGGACCGTCAGGTGGTGGCCTCCCAGGGCACCGCCGTCGAGGTCGCGATCGCGGTCTGACCGCGGCCGGAACCGACCCGGACCACCCCGAGGGCCCCTGCCGTGCAGGGGCCCTCGGCCGTACCGTGGAGGGGTGCAGGCAAGGCGGCGGCGTCGCTACTACTTCGCCATGATGGGCGTGTGCCTGGGGCTGTTCGTCATGGCCTGGGGCGTGGTGCGGTTCTTCTCGGTCGGCGCGGCGATCGGCATGTGCGTGGTCGCGATGGTGATCCCGCCCGCCGCCGCGGTGTTCGCCAACAAGCGGGACCCGGACGACGACTGGTGGAACGACCCGCGCTGGGACGACCCGAAGTGGGACGAGCCCGGCCACGACCGGGACCGCCCCGACCACGAGTCGCGTGACCGTTAGGGTCCGTCTTCAAACTCGCGTCTGCGGGGCGTTTGACGACGGACCCTAGGGCACGAGCGCCTGGACTAGTACACGAGCGCCTGGACGCCGTCCGCCATGATCTCGCTGACGAAGACCTGGGCGCCCGCGATGCGGACACCCTCGACGGTGTCCTTCTGCTCGATCCCGCGCCGGGCCGCGCACTGGGTGCACAGCGTCACCGAACCGGCCGCCAGGATCGACTCCAGCAGGTCCGGCAGCGGCGCCGCGTGCGGCAGTTCGAACTCCGCCGCCCGGCCCGGCAGGGCGAACCAGGAGGACTCCCCGGTCAGCCAGAGCGAGACCTCGATCCCGCTGGCGACGGCCACCGCCGCCACCGTGAACGCCTGCGAGCACCGCTCCGGCGCGTCCGCCCCTGCGGTGACCTTGATGACCAGTTTCTTCGACATGGCGCCACCTTAGAGCGCCCGCCTCCCCTGCCGTCCGGCATCCCCGCAACCCTTGGGCAAAGCTTGGGCGGCCGCGCGACGACGGCGCGAACCGCGACGTGGCGGGGCTCACCGCGACCGGCCGGAACCCGGCGGATAGAGTGAGCGGAGCAAAATCCACCACACTGTCGCCGCCTGGGAGCCCCCCGTGTCCGGTCTGGAAATCTTCTTCGACGGTCTGCTGGCCCTCATGGCCGTGCTGATCACCTGGTTCGCCATCTTCTCGGTGATGAAGCTGTACCAGGGCCAGCGCTGAGCCTGCCGTACGGTTGAGGCAGTCCCACACCGACGAGAACAGCGACCAGGAACATGATCGAGATCCCCTCTGACCTCCACAAGGACGTCGTCCCGCTCGCCTTCCTCCTCGGCACCTGGGAGGGCGCGGGCGTCTTCGACTTCCCCGGCGCGGAGAAGTGCAATTTCGGCCAGGAGATCGTGATCCGCCACGACGGCCGCCCCTTCCTGGAGTTCCGCTCCCGCACCTGGGTGCTGGACGGCGAGGGCGAGAAGGTCCGTCCGCTGGAGAACGAGCACGCGTTCTGGCGCATCACCAGCAACACCGACGGGACCAGCGGCGCCCGGGGGATCGAGATCTCCTCCGTCCGCGACGACGGCACGGTCGAGATCTGGTACGGCGAGCTGGCCGACGGCAAGCCGCAGGTGGACGTCTCCACCGACGCGGTGGCCCGGATCGAGGGCTCGCCGGAGTACTCCGGCGGCAAGCGGCTGTACGGCTTCGTCAACGGCGAGCTGCTCTGGGTCGGCGAGAAGGCCGCCCCGAACGTGCCGCTGCGCCCGTACATGTCCGCGCAGCTGAAGAAGGTGCTCAGCCCGGCCCAGCTGATCAAGGACATCACCGACCTGCCGGACGACGGCATCGCCTTCTTCAAGTAGGAGGCGGGCTTCGGCGCACGAGGTAGGGACCGGCCCGCGGCCGGTCCCTACACTTGCACCAGGACCCCCGAGCATTGGCAGGGACAGTACCGTGGCGGACACCGGCACCACCGACTGGCAGCTCTCCGGCGACTGGAAGACGGACCTGCGCGAACGCGGCTACCGGCTCACCCCGCAGCGGCAGCTCGTGCTGGAGGCCGTCGACGAGCTCGACCACGCCACCCCCGACGACATCCTCTGCCACGTCCGCCGGACCGCCAGCGGCATCAACATCTCCACCGTCTACCGGACCCTGGAGCTGCTGGAGGAGCTGGGCCTGGTCTCGCACGCCCACCTCGGCCACGGCGCCCCGACCTACCACCTGGCCGGCCGCCACCACCACCTGCACCTGGTCTGCCGGGACTGCGAGAAGGTCACCGAGACCGGCACCGAGATCGCCCAGCCGCTCATCGACAGCCTGCGCGAGCGGCACGGATTCGACACCGACCTCAAGCACTTCGCCATCTTCGGCCGCTGCGCCGACTGCACCGCCAAGCTCGCCGGGGACCGGTCGTAAGCTGGCCGGTATGACCGGTCCGAAGAGCCCGCTGCTGTCCCTGCCCGGAGCCGTCCCCGCCGAGGGGGCCGACGAGGGCGTCGCCGCCCACTACGGCGACATCTTCCGCGAGCAACGCCACCTGGCGCAGGGCACCGGCTTCGTCGACCTCTCGCACCGCGGCGTGGTCACCGTGACCGGCCCGGACCGGCTCTCCTGGCTGCACCTGCTGCTCACCCAGCACGTCAGCGAGCTGCCGCCGCAGCAGGCCGCCGAGGCGCTGGTGCTCTCCCCGAACGGGCACGTCGAGCACGCGCTCTACCTGGTGGACGACGGCACCACCACCTGGGCGCACGTCGAGCCGGGCACCCAGGAGGCGCTGGTGGCCTACCTGGACAGCATGAGGTTCTTCTACCGGGTGGAGGTCGCCGACGCGACCGCCGCGTACGCCGTGGTCCACCTGCCGGCCGGCTCCACCGGCTCCGTCGAGGGTGCCGCCGCCGTCCGTGAACTCCCGTACGGACGCGACCTGTTCGTCCCGCGCGGCGAGCTGGAGCGGCTCGCCGCCGGGTACGGCCCGGCGGCCGGGATCTGGGCGTACGAGGCGCTGCGGATCGAGCAGCACCGGCCCCGGCTGGGCTTCGAGACCGACCACCGGACCATCCCGCACGAGGTGGACTGGCTGCGCACCGCCGTCCACCTCCAGAAGGGCTGCTACCGCGGCCAGGAGACCGTCGCCCGGGTGCACAACCTGGGCCGCCCGCCGCGCCGGCTGGTCTTCCTGCACCTGGACGGCACCGAGGAGACGCTGCCCCCGCACGGCACCGAGCTGCGGTTGGCCACGGACCCGGACGGGCGCTCGCTGGGCTTCGTGACCTCCTCGGCCCGGCACCACGAGCTGGGGCCGATCGCGCTGGCGATCGTCAAGCGGAACGTCCCGGTGGACGCCGTGCTGCTGGCCGGGACGGTGCCGGGCACCCAGGACGTGATCGTCCCGCAGTAGGCCGCGACGGGGGCCGCTCAGACCTCGACGAGGACGGTGAACGGGCCGTCGTTCACCAGCGCCACCCGCATGTCGGCGCCGAACCGGCCCGTCTCCACCTTGGCGCCCAGCGCGCGCAGCTGCGCCACCACCTCGTCCACCAGCGGCTCGGCGACCGGGCCGGGGGCGGCGGCGTTCCAGGTGGGGCGGCGGCCCTTGCGGGCGTCGCCGTAGAGCGTGAACTGGCTGATCACCAGCAGCGGGGCGCCGAGGTCCGAGCAGCTCTGCTCCACGCCCTCGTCATCGGGGGCCAGCAGCCGCAGCGTCCAGAGCTTGCGGGCCAGTTGGGCGGCCTTGGCGGGGGTGTCGTCGTGGGTGACGCCGACCAGGACGCAGAGCCCGGGCCCCTCGATCGCGCCGACGGTCTCACCGGCCACGGTCACCCGGGCCTCGGTCACTCGCTGCACCACTGCTCGCATGCGGCCATTGTGCCGGAGCGCCGTACGGCCTCCGGAGGGCCCCCGGGGGCCGTCGCGCGCACCCGCCGACCCGGGCCGCGCCGCACCCTTCCGGACATCCCTACCGGACATCCCTTCCCGTGCGTCCCGGTGGCCTCCTCCGGGCGCACACCAGGGGCGCGCGCGGAGGTCGTGCACGCCCTGGGGTGCGCGCCTGCGCCGAATCGGGCGCCATTCTTCCTGCGGAAAGGGGTGGTCATATCAGCCACCCCCGTTCGCCAGGGGGCCGTTCGGGTGCACGGGCGGTGCGCGCGCGCCGGGCGGGGTGGCACGCTGGGGGACCGTACGAAGGGTCCGGGGCGCAGGAGGTCCGCCGCGCCGGGCCGGGGTTCGGCCGGGCGGTCGAGCCGGTGGGTCGGGCGTCCGGCCGTGCCGCCCCGGTGGGCGCACGGCCGGGGACCGGGACCCCGGGGGATCCCGGGCGTGCCGGTGGACGGGACGCGCGGCCCGTCGGGGGACGGGCCGGACCGGCGGCAGGGACGGGGTGCCGCGAGCGGGCGGGATCGGACGACGTCAGGTGGTTGGGTGATGGACGCGAGCAGCGCGGCGCGGGACCGGTCCGGGCCGGTGGTGCGGGCCCCAGGGGGGCCGTACGGTCCGGCGGTGGGCGCGGAGGACGAGCCCGACCTGGAACGGCTGGGCCTGGAGCAGCTGCGGGTGCTGCGCCGGGAGACCCTGGAGCAGGAGGCCGACCTGTCGTACCTGCGGCGGCTGCTGCACGGGCGGATGGACATCCTGCGGGCCGAGCTCGACCGGCGGCCCGGAGTGGGCCCGGTCCGCACGGACGGGCCGACCGACCCGTCGGGTCCGTCCGGCCCGACCGGCACCTCCGGCCCCGAGCCGGCCCCCGGCGACCTGCTGGACCGGCTGCCGGCCATCCTCAGCGACGCGCCCTCCACCGTGCGGCGCTCGGCCCGGCACGTCACCCTCGGCCCGCCGCGGACCCGGGAGTCCGGGCTGGAGGCGGACGCGCTGATGGGCGACGTCCAGCTCGCCGACCTGGCGGCGCACCCGGCCGAGGAGCTGCTGGCCGCCCTGGAGCGGCTGCGGGCGCACGAGCGCGAGGTGTCCGGACGGCGCCAGCGGCTGCTGCGCACCGCCGACGGTTGCAATGCCGAGATCACCCGCAGGTACCGTGATGGGGAAGCGCGGGTCGACGACCTGCTCGCAGGAGGGCCGCTCTGACCGGGTGAGTCGCCGCGGGTGGTGGGCCCGGCTTCTCCCGGCCCACCACCCTCGCTCCGGAAGGCTCATCCGCCATGTCCCTGCCCGCCACCGCGCCCGTTCTCGCCGAGGTCGTGCGCTCCGGATTCGTCGAGGGCCGCCACCACGGCTCGCTGGTGCTGCTCGCGGCCGACGGCTCGGTCGAGTTCGCGCTCGGCGACCCGGACGCCCCGGTCTTCCCGCGGTCGACCGCCAAGCCGTTCCAGGCGGTGGCCACGCTGCGGGCCGGGCTGGCGATCGAGGGCGAGTTGCTGGCGCTGGCGGCCTCCAGCCACTCCGCAGAATCGTTTCACCTCGAGGGTGTGCGGAGCATCCTCGGTTCCGCCGGGCTCGACGAGTCGGCCCTGCGCACCCCGGCCGACCTCCCGCTGGACGACACCGAGGCGGAGCGGCTGCTCGCCGCCGGCGGCGGGCGCGCCCCGATCCTGATGGACTGCTCCGGCAAGCACGCCGGCTGGCTGGCCGCCTGCACCGCCAACGGCTGGGACACCGCGAGCTACCTCGACCCGGCCCACCCGATCCAGCGGCTGGCCCGCGAGGCCCTGGAGGAGGCCACCGGCGAGACCGCCGCGCACGCCGGGGTGGACGGCTGCGGGGCGCCGCTGCTGGCCGTCTCGCTGACCGGCCTGGCCCGCGGCTACCGCGGCCTGGTGCTGGCCGCCGAGGGCACCGAGCCGCGCCGCGTCGCCGGTCGGCTGGAGCCCTTCGGTCCCGTTGGAATCGTGCCACAGCTGGAACTTGGCGCCGGCCAGCGGCTTGCCGTC
>NZ_JBEXJK010000340.1:0-9135 GCF_040609095.1 Kitasatospora sp. NPDC004799 | reverse complement strand
CCGTTGCCGATGGAGGTGTCGCTGACCAGGGCCGGCTTGCCGTCCTTGGTCGTGAACCAGCCGCCGCCGCTGCTGCCTCGCCGAGCAGGCGTACGCGCGCGGCTGCGCGATCGTCGTCACCGCCCCGGCCGGCAGCGCGCTGGCCGAGGCCGCGCTGCAGGTGCGCGCGCTGCCGCTGCCGTTCGTAACCTCGGCGCAGCCGGACGCCCTGCCGCGCGTCGTGGCCGCCGAGCCGGACCTGCCGGCCGAGGACCCGGCGGCGCTCTGGTCCCACCTCACCCCGCTGCTGGCGCTCGCCCAGAAGATCGGCGTCACCCAGCTCCCGTACGACGCGCTGCCGGCCGTCGCCGACCTGCTGGACGCCACCGCCGTGCGCTGCCGCCCGGACGCCGCCGCGTACACCAACCCGGCGAAGGGCCTGGCCGCCCGGCTGGCCGGGACGGTCCCGCTGCTGTGGGCCGAGGGCCCGGTCGCCGGGGCGGCCGCCACCCGGTTCGCCGCCCAGCTGGCCGACCGGGCCGGGCGCCCGGCGCTGGCCGGGCCGCTGCCGCAGGTGCTCACCGCCCACCGGGGCATGTTCACCGGGCAGTTGGGGGCGGGCGCCGATCCGGACGACTTCTTCCGCGACCGGGTCGAGGAGCCGGACCCGCTGCACCTGCAGGTCCTGCTGCTGCGGCACACCCCGGAAGCGGCCGGCGCGGCGGACGAGCAGGAGGGCCCGGCCGAGGTGCCGGAGGACGACGCCGGGCCGCGCAGCTTCGGCGTGACCAGGGCGCACCGGCTGGCCGCCGCGCACGACGTCCGGCTGACCGAGTACGCGAGCGCCCGGCCGGACGCGCTGCACGCGCTGGCCGACCTGGTCGCGCTGACCGACTTCGCCGCCGTCTACCTGGGGCTCGCCGCCGCGCAGACCTGAGCGGGTCGGCCGGGCGGAATGTCCCGGCCGGTACCGTAAGCGCTCGACGAGCTGATCGACCCGTGAGGATCCTGTAGTCATGAGTGAGCGAAGCGAGCTCATCATTAGAAGGCGCGTATTGTGCGAAGCGCCTGCCGAGCGCAGCGAGGTGGTCGCGTGAGTACCGAGGGCGGCACCAAGGCACTGATCGCGGCGTTGTCCGCGAACCTGGCGATCGCGGCGGCCAAGTTCACCGCCTTCGGCTTCACCGGATCGTCCTCGATGCTGGCCGAGGGCGTGCACTCGGTGGCCGACTCCGGCAACCAGGTGCTGCTGCTGGTCGGCGGCAAGCGGGCGCGCCGGGCGGCCGACGAGGAGCACCCGTTCGGGTACGGCCGCGAGCGCTACGTCTACGGCTTCCTGGTGGCCATCGTGCTGTTCAGCGTCGGTGGCCTGTTCGCGATCTACGAGGGCTGGCACAAGATCAGCCACCCGGAGACGCTGGACGCCTGGGGCTGGGCGGTCGGCGTGCTGGTCTTCGCCATCGCGATGGAGGGCTGGTCCTTCCTGACCGCGATGCGGGAGTCCGCCAAGGCCAAGGGCAGGCAGGGCTGGGTGCAGTTCATCCGCACCGCCAAGGCGCCCGAGCTGCCGGTGGTGCTGCTGGAGGACACCGGTGCGCTGATCGGCCTGGTGCTCGCGCTGTTCGGCGTCGGCCTCACCGTGATCACCGGGGACGGCATCTGGGACGGCATCGGCACCCTGTCCATCGGCGTGCTGCTCGTGGTGATCGCCGTGGTGCTCGCCCTGGAGACCAAGTCGCTGCTGCTCGGCGAGTCGGCCGACAAGGAGTCGGTGCGGCGGATCCGGGAGGCGCTGGTGGACGGCGAGTCGGTCACCGGGGTGATCCACATGCGCACCCTGCACCTGGGCCCGGAGGAGCTGCTGGTCGCGGCCAAGGTCGCGGTCAACGCGGAGGACAGCGCGGCCCGGGTGGCGGCGGCGATCGACGCCGCCGAGGAGCGGGTCCGCGCGGCCGTCCCGATCGCCCGGGCGATCTACCTGGAGCCCGACGTCTACAGCGCCGAGAAGGCCGCGGCGGGCGAGGACCCGGCGGCCACGCCCGGCGGTCCCGGCCCGGGCGCCGAGCACTGACCCCGGCGGGGGCCGGGCCCGGGGGCGGGCCGGAGCGGGGGCCGAAATCGGTCATCGTCGGACGGCCGACGGGGCCGTCGGTGTAGATTCGTCACCAGAGCCAGAACGTCGCTGCTGATGGCGGTCGATCGGCGGTCCGCGCCCCCCGAGGTGCGCGCCGGTCGAGGGAGAGAGGTCCTCCGACGGTTTGTGCTGCGCAACGGGAAGCCGGTCCACCACCACGGACCCGGTCGTCCCGGCGTGGCCGTGCACCCGTACGGCCTGACGCGCGCGACGCACGCCCGGACCTTTGGCCCTCTTTCCATCCCCCTCAGCGAGGAGCAGACGCATGTCGACCGACATCACCGGTGACTTCAAGGTCGCCGACCTTTCCCTGGCGCCGTTCGGCCGCAAGGAGATCCAGCTGGCCGAGCACGAGATGCCCGGTCTGATGGCGATCCGCGCCGAGTACGCCGAGTCGCAGCCGCTGGCCGGCGCCCGCATCACCGGCTCGCTGCACATGACCGTGCAGACCGCCGTCCTGATCGAGACCCTGACGGCGCTCGGTGCCGAGGTCCGCTGGTGCTCCTGCAACATCTTCTCCACCCAGGACCACGCCGCCGCGGCCATCGCCGTCGGCCCGGAGGGCACCCCGGAGAACCCGCAGGGCGTGCCGGTCTTCGCCTGGAAGGGCGAGACCCTGGAGGAGTACTGGTGGTGCACCGAGCAGGCCCTGACCTGGCCTGACGGCAAGACCCCGAACATGATCCTGGACGACGGCGGCGACGCCACCCTGCTGATCCACAAGGGCGTCGAGTTCGAGAAGGCCGGTGCCGCGCCGGACCCGTCCACCGCGGACAACGACGAGTTCCGGATCATCCTGGAGCTGCTCAACCGCACCCTCAAGGACACCCCGAACAAGTGGACCGAGGTCGCCTCCACGATCAAGGGCGTGACCGAGGAGACCACCACCGGTGTCCACCGCCTGTACGAGATGCACCGTGACGGCAAGCTGCTGTTCCCGGCCATCAACGTCAACGACTCGGTCACCAAGTCGAAGTTCGACAACAAGTACGGCTGCCGCCACTCGCTGATCGACGGCATCAACCGCGCCACCGACGTCCTGATCGGCGGCAAGGTCGCGGTCGTCTGCGGCTACGGCGACGTCGGCAAGGGCTGCGCGGAGTCGCTGCGCGGCCAGGGCGCCCGCGTCATCGTCACCGAGATCGACCCGATCTGCGCGCTCCAGGCCGCGATGGACGGCTACCAGGTCACCACCCTGGACGAGGTCGTCGAGATCGCCGACATCTTCATCACCACGACCGGCAACAAGGACATCATCATGGCCTCCCACATGGCCCGGATGAAGCACCAGGCCATCGTGGGCAACATCGGCCACTTCGACAACGAGATCGACATGGCCGGCCTGGCCAAGCTCGACGGCGTCGTCAAGACCGAGGTCAAGCCGCAGGTCCACGAGTGGCGCAAGGCCGACGGCCGCACCATCATCGTCCTCTCCGAGGGCCGCCTGCTGAACCTGGGCAACGCGACCGGCCACCCGTCCTTCGTGATGTCCAACTCCTTCGCGAACCAGACGATCGCCCAGATCGAGCTGTTCACGAAGACCGAGCAGTACCCGATCGGCGTCTACGTGCTGCCGAAGCACCTGGACGAGAAGGTCGCCCGCCTGCACCTCGACGCGCTGGGCGTGAAGCTGACCACCCTGTCCCAGGAGCAGGCCGACTACATCGGCGTTCCGGTCGAGGGCCCGTACAAGGCCGAGCAGTACCGCTACTGACCGGTGCACCGTCCGGCGGCCGGCGCTTCCTTCGGGAGGCGCCGGCCGTCGGCGTGTGCGGGCCCGCCGGCGTGTGCGGGGCCGTCGGTGGGGCCGTCGGGCGGCCCGTCAGCGGGGTGTGCCGGCGGGGTCCGGCGCGGTCCAGTCGGCCTCGTCCGCGCCGAGCACGGTGAACCGGTCGAGCAGGCCCGCCAGTCCGCCGGCCTGTTGCACCGGCGGGCTCCCCGCGGCCGTCCCGTTGGCGCAGAGCCGGACGCCCTTCGCGACGCGGCACACCGGCGTGCCGCCGTCCGGCCTGCCGTCGACGAACACCCCGAAGCTCTCCGGCTGGGCGGTGACGCTCAGCCACTTCCCGTCGACGGTGTACGACAACATGGCGCTCCACGGGGGCTCGGTGTCCTTCGAGGGCCGGTGGATCTCGACGTTGCGCGGCTTGAGCCCGGCGGGCAGGCCGGTCGGCCGCACCGGGAACGGGACGTCCCGGCCGCCGAACTCGACGCCGGCCGCGACCCTGAGCAGGTCCTCCTTGACCTTGGCCCCGATCCACAGCGTGGCGCTCAGTTCGGCCCAGCGCCCGGAGGCGGTCATCCAGCGCAGGCCGACCGGAATCCCCGACGCGTCGGTGACCAGCCACCGGGCCTCCCGGCCGGCGACCGCGGGTGCGTCGACCGTGTGCACCCCGGGGGCGGGGGACTCGCCGGGACCGCGCAGCAGTTCGAGCCTCAGGGTGGGGACGGCGTTCTCGACGGCGGTCGTGGTGGCCGCGGTGACGACGGACCGGCCGTCGCTGTTCGCGTAGCCGACGGCCGGCCGGGCCAGCCACGGCGGCAGCCAGCCGAAGCGGGCCTCGGCGCTCAGCGGGCCGGTGGTCGCCGCCGGCTGCGGCGTGGCGGTCGGGGACGGTGCGGTCGAGGACGGCGCGGTCGGCGCGGGGACGGTCGGCCCGGGCGGCCCGCCGGACGGGCGCAGCAGCAGCACGCCGGCCAGCACGGCGGCGGTCGACGCCGCGACCAGGCCGGTCAGGGCCTGCCGGCGGTGGCGCAGCCGGGCCCGCCCGCGGGCGATCACCGCCGAGGCGTCGAGTGCGGCGGGCGGTGCCGGGGCCTCGGCGAGGGCGTTCAGCCGGGCGGTCAGATCACGCTGCTCGTGCGACCTCATGGCGTCCTCTCGGCGGTGGTGGGACGAGGGGTGAGCGTCGTCCGGAGGGTGGCGAGGGCGCGCGAGGTCTGGCTCTTCACATTGCCCGAGGAACAGCGCATCGCGTCGGCGGTCTGATCGACCGTGAGGTCGCAGTAGTACCGGAGCACCACGGTGGCCCGCTGCTTGGGCGGCAGCGCGGCCAGCGCCTGCCGCAGGTCCAGCCGGGCGTCGAGGTCGGCCACCACCGAGGCGACGTCCACCGGTGCCGCGGTCCGTGTCGTCCGCCGCCACCAGGACGAGCGCTGCTCGGAGAGGAAGGTGTTGACCAGCACCCTGCGGGCGTAGCCGTCCAGGTTCTCGACCCGGCCGGCCCGTGACCAGTTCACGTACAGCTTGGTCGCGCACTCCTGCACCAGGTCGTCGGCCCGGTGCCAGTCCCCGCACAGCAGATAGGCGACCCTGCGCAGCCAGCCGCTCCTGGAGGCCAGGTACTCGGTGAACTCCGTGTCGCGCGCCTGCTCCGCCATCCGCACCCCCTCTCGTCGTGGTGGCGACGCCCAGCCGCGCCGTCCGCCGCTCTAATGCGGGTACCGGCCGGAAGGTTGCACGCCGATGCGCACGTAGGCTTTCCGGCATGCCCAACGGCCGGTACTCGCTCCACGACCCGCACGACCACGTCCCGCTCGGTGAGGAGCGCTTCAGCTGCGCCCCCGGAGCGGCCGGGTGGCGGTACGTCTCCAAGACCTACGCGCCGGACGGCCGGGTGCTCGGCAGCACCGACCTCACGCTGGACTCGCGCGCCCGGCCGCTGCGGATGGAGCTGCGGGCCGGCGGCTGGCAGGTGCGCGGCGGGGCGGTGGACGGGGTGGCCTGGGTCCGTACCGACGCGGCCGACCCGGGCGGCGAGCACGCGGCGGAGGGCCACGACCGGGCGCACGCCTTCACCGGCCGCTCGCCGGGCTTCCTGGTCGCCACCGCCCGGCTGCTGCGGCTGCGGGAGGGGGCGAGCGCGCGGGTGCGGCTGGTGGCGTTCACCGAGCCGGTGCTGGCGCCGCGCACCCTCGACCAGGGGTGGCTGCTGGAGGGCGTCGACACGCACGCGACGGATTCGGGGCCGCTGCTGGTCGAGCGGTACCAGGTGGCGGACCTGGAGACCGGTGAGCAGCAGGTCGTGCACCTGGCGGGGGACGTGGTGCTGGCGGCGGCGGGGATCGAGCTGGAGGAGCTGGAGTCGCCGCCGAACGCCTGGCGGGTGGGGGCGGAGGAGGAGTAGCGGGCCGTGCCATACGGCTGGCCCGGCCCGGCCCGGCCCGGCCCGGCCCGGCCCGGCCTGACCTGAGCCCGGCCGGGCTCAGGTGGCGTGGCTCGGGCGGGCGGCGCTCAGGCGGGCGGGGCGAAGCCGGTGCCGGGTTTGTCCAGGGACGGGGCCGACGGTGCGCCCGGGGCCGCCGGTGCGGTCGGCGGTACGGGCAGCGGCGGTGCGGCGGGGGCGACCGGAGGCGTGGGCGCGGGCCGCTGCTGCGGCGCCGGCAGGCCGAGGACCCGGACGGGCCGCCCGTCGGCCGCGCCCACCGGAGCCGGCGCGGGGAGCGGACCGGAGGCCGGGCGGGGAGCGGGCACCTGGACGGGGACCGGCTGGGCCATCGGCTGGGCGGTCATCGGCCGGGCCGCCCACAGCTGCTCCTGGGCCCGCAGCCACTCCCGCCGCTGGCGCTCGGTGAGCACCGCGCCCAGGTACGCCGCCGGGTGCAGCCCCGGGGCGATCGGGTGCCCGATCCTGGCGGACAGGTCCCCGGCCAGCCGGGTGGACATCCGGAGCATCACCGCCGGGTCCAACTGGCTGATCCGGCCGAGCAGTTGGCGGACGGCCAGCCAGAGCGGCTCCGGCACGGCGGACAGGTCCATCGCGACCAGCTCGTGGCCCATCGCCTGCAGCAGGTGCGGGTGCACCGGCGGCAGCGGGGAGGCGGAGCCGCCCGCGCGCGGGGTGCGCTCGCGGACGACCACCGTCCCGGCGAAGATGTCGCCCAGCCGCTTGCCGTCCGAGTGCACCGCCGAGGTGATCACGGCGGGGGCGCCGGTCAGCACGATCATCTCGAAGAAGCCGACCAGACCGCGCACCAGCGAGTGCCGGAACCGCACCGGCCCGCCGTCGGTGCGCACCACCCGCAGGCCGAGCGCGGCCTTGCCGAGCGAGCGGCCGCGGGTGAGGGTCTCGATCATCACCGGGACGGCCACCAGGAAGAACACCATCAGGCCGATCATCGTGGCGGCCAGTGCCGCGCCGTCGAGGCCGATCAGGGCGACGCTCAGCAGCAGCGTGAAGACCAGCAGGGCGGCGAACTCCACCAGCAGGTCGATCACGATCGCCAGGGCCCTGCTCGGAAGCTTCGCCGTCTGGAGGCCGAGGACGACCGCCTCACCCGTCACCAGGTCGCTCAAGACACCTGTCCGTTCACGTTCTCGGAGCCCGTACGGCTCGGCCATGGAGATCCAGCCCCCGCGGGTGCGGGCGACACCGGGGGAGGGAATCACCCCGGACCGGCTCCCCGTGACGGGCTCCCCGCAGTCTGGTCCGCAGCCGCCAACATACGGGGCCCGGTGGGCGCACGGGAAGTGAGATCCCGACGGCCGGGGCGACGGCCGCTGCTGGCATGCTGGGCCGCACGTGTCCGCGGGGGCCCGCCCGCCCGGACCGACCCGCCCGCGCACGCAC
Organism: Kitasatospora sp. NPDC004799; assembly: GCF_040609095.1. Classification (NCBI taxonomy): domain Bacteria; kingdom Bacillati; phylum Actinomycetota; class Actinomycetes; order Kitasatosporales; family Streptomycetaceae; genus Kitasatospora; species Kitasatospora sp. NPDC004799. The sequence goes on along the minus strand of NZ_JBEXJK010000340.1, from coordinate 1,452 downwards.
GTCCGCGCCCGCCGCCGATCATGGAGCCGCCGAAATGGACCTGGACGTCTTCGTCGCCACCCACCAGGGGGAGTGGGCCCGGCTGGACGCCCTCGCCCGCCGGCGCCGGCTCAGCGGCGAGGAGGCCGACGAGCTGGTCACGCTCTACCAGCGCGCCACCGGCCACCTCGCCAAGGTCCAGGCCGCCGTGCCGGACCCGGCCCTGGTGAGCCGGCTGACCGGCCTGGTCTCCCGCGCCCGCAGTGCGGTGACCGGCGCCCGGACCAACGGCTGGCAGGACGTCGCCCGCTACTACACGGTGAGCTTCCCGGCCGCGCTCTACCGCGCGCGCCGCTGGTGGATCCCGGTGGCGGTCGTCTCGATGGCCGGCACCGCACTGCTCGCCTGGTGGATGGCCACCCACCCCGAGGTCCGCAACAGCCTGGTCGCACCCGAGCACCTCCGGGAGCTGACCCGCCCCGGCGGCCAGTACGAGACGTACTACTCGGACCGGCCGGCCAGCTCCTTCGCGGCGCAGGTCTGGACGAACAACGCCTGGATCGCCGTGCAGTGCCTGCTGTTCGGGATCGCGCTGGGCATTCCGGTGCTCTACGTGATGTGGACCAACGTGCTCAACCTCGGCATCGGCGTCGGGCTGATGGCCTCCGCCGGGCGCCTCGACGTCTTCCTGGGCCTGCTCATCCCACACGGCCTGCTGGAGCTGACCGCGGTCTTCGTGGCCGGCGGCCTCGGCCTGCGCCTCGGCTGGACCGTCATCGACCCCGGCCCGCGCACCCGCTCGGTGGCGCTGGCGGAACAGGGCCGCGCGATCATCGGGATGTCGATGGGCCTGGCGACGGTCCTGGCCGTCTCCGGTGTCCTCGAAGCCTTCGTGACCCCGTCCGGCCTGCCGACCTGGGCCCGCATCTCCATCGGCGTGCTCGCCGAGGCGGCCTTCCTCGTCTACGCCCTGGTGCTGGGCCGAAGGGCCGCCGAGGGCGGGGAGTTCGGCGATGTGGACGCGGCCGACCGAGCGGACCTCCAGCCCGTCGCGGCCTGAGCCGATGTGATCGACAGGCCTCTGACCTGCTAGTCTTCCTCTCACCCCGGCCAAACCATTGACGTGGTGAGGGTGGGCTAGTAGGTTTGAACGGTTGGGACTGACTGGACAACGGTCGGGCCCGGGCTTTAGTGTCTACGACACCGCCGAATCGAGGCGAGCGTGTTTCACGAAATGCGCGCCCTCCGACGAAGCAAATCCCGCGGACTGAGCACTCCGGAAGCCTTGATAGGCTTCGGGGCGAAGTCGCAGGAAATCCCGCCAGTGGGAAATCGGATGAATGAAACTCCGGAAAACGGAGCGGAAAACATCTGGTCGGCTGGAAACACGAAAGAACGAAGCCCGGAGGGCCTGCCGGAAGGCAGTCCGAAGGAAGCGTCCGTTCCTTGAGAACTCAACAGCGTGCCAAAAGT